>NZ_MLYQ01000003.1:0-116382 GCF_001866725.1 Bacillus sp. MUM 13 | reverse complement strand
AAACTAGATATATCATTAATGATTATTACATAATTAGCAAATAATTACATTAAAAATATATTAGAAAAACTATTTTTATTTTTTTGAAATAATATTACTTTTTAAAAATTGGAATAAGTTAGACTAGAAGGAATTGTCAGGAGCCAAAATTATAAAAATCATTATGCAGCTTCATCATGATTAATGTCAGAAATTAACCGGTATCCTAAAAAATGCATTATAATAAACATAATTAAATAGATTATGAAGTTAATATGATGAATATCTTTATTTTTAATTATATTGTTATTATTTCAATTTCCGGCGTTTTTAGTGTTTTATTGGGTATCCTTGCATTTTTGAAAAGAAGCAGAGTGAAGGGGAGCGGTACGTTCATCCTGATTAACATCACATCCTGTTTTTAAGTATTTGGACATGCCTTTGAACTAATAGGAACTTCTCTGTCAGAAATAGAATGGATGGTAAAGATCCAGTATCTGGGCCTGCCTTTTATATCGCCATTGAATGTGCTGCTGGCTTTACAGTTCATTGGATTGGATAAATATATACCAGAAAAAATATGATCCTGCTTTTTAGTGTTCCGGTGATCACCGTAATCATGATATATACGAATAGTTTTCAACATTTGTTCTATAAATCAATATCTTATTGCCGATTTTAACGGTACTGCAGTTAAAATGTTTCCAGAGTTAACAATCCTATAATCGGCAGGGAATTTTATGGAGTATGGAAAAATTTCGCTGCCAAATTCAGTATATTCTGGCCAGGTATTGAGGGAGGAATTTGTCATCTCCCTTTCTGGAGTTTCGATAGAGAAGCGGGGGAAATAGCCGAAGAGGCCCGCAAAAAAATTGCAGAATGCCCATTAATAACAGGCGGGGAAGTTATTCATATAAAAGCCAGCCTCGGAGCAGCAGAAATGAACAATCACCAGAATTTGAATTCGCTGTTCCATGATGCTGACCTAGCTTTATATGAATCAAAAAAACGGGGAAGAAATACAGTGAGCATCCGTTCTGCTGCCCTTTATATTTAATTTTTCTTTTGCACTACTAAAAAATGAAGCAGGAGGAGATCGAAATGGTAAATCTGCTGTTGGCCGGTGCATGGCATGTGCACACAAAGGGCTTTGTCAAAGAAGCTCTGCAAACAGGAAAAGCTGAACTCAAAGCCGTCTGGGATAATGATGAAGTAAGGGGAAGGGCGGCGGCAGAGGAATTTGGTGTTCCCTTTGAAAGAAATTTGGCAGAAGTTCTGAAAAGACAGGATATAGAGGCAGTAATGGTTGAATGTGCTACCGCTATGCATAAAGAAGTGATCTTAATGGCCGCCCGCGCTAAAAAACATATTTTTACTGATAAAGCACTTGCCCTCACAGTAGAAGACTGTTTAGAAATACAAACTGCCATTGAAGAAAATGGCGTAAAATTTATGATTTCCCTTGAATCAAAAACAATAGGTGCCTACAGATATGCTAAAAAGCTCGTTGATGAGGGAATGCTCGGCAAAGTGACATCTGTTTATTTCAGGCGGGCCCATCAAGCTGCCATCGATAAAAACATGCTCCCTTCCTACTGGTTTGATTCTTCGGAGACAGGCGGAGGAGTTACCCTCGATTTAGGATGCCATGGTCTTTACCTTCTTCCCTATTTTTGCGGGGATCCGGTTAAAATCACTTGCCTAATGAACGAACTTTATGGGACTGGCAGCGATGAAATATCCACGACTGTAATCGAATTTGCAGGAGGAGCAATTGGTACGGCCCACACCTCTTTCGCTTCATACCGTCTGGATAATATGCTGGAAATCATTGGCACAGAGGGTATTTTAGTCATATCCGGCCATAATGAAACCAGTATGCGAGTGTTCCTGCAGTCCAAATCACTGCCTGGACACGAAAATCTTTCGCCTGTTGACACAGCTAGCCTTTTAAGAGATGCTCCTCTTCCGAGCGCTCAGTTCATCGACTTTGTTATAAATGAAAAAAAAGCACCTGAGTATGATATGGTTCAGGCAATTATGCTGACACGTCTGATAGAATGCGCCTATGAATCCGCTGAAAAACAAAAAACAGTTTTATATTAAGGCTAAAAATAAAGCAGAGCAAGGAATCTATTACAGGATTCCTTTTTTCCTGTTTTATTTGTTTACATAATCATATTATCGAACCTTATAGCATAACGGAATTTCAAAGTCTGCTTAAAAGCCGTTATGATGAACATAGCCTGATATCATTCATATACTGAAACCAAAAGGCGGTTTTCGGGGGGGATAGGTTCTATGATTACAGTAAGGATCGGAGAAAAGGAGTGTTTGTATTATGGAAATCTTGAAAGTTATTTTGAAAAATTCCGCAGACACATCATAGGAAATAATAAATTGATAAACACTCCTTATGGAAAGAAAAAACTAATCTATTCCGATTGGACCGCAAGCGGAAGGTTATATCGGCCGATTGAAAAAACAGTAAGCGAAAGATTCGGCCCCTTTATGGCAAACACCCACACAGAATCAAATTCTACTAGTTCAGTCATGACCCTGGCATATAAAGAGGCTCAAACTATCATCAAAAACCACGTTCAAGCCCGAAAAGAAGATGTCATTATTACCTGCGGATCCGGAATGACCGCTGCTGTGAATAAATTTCAAAGACTATTGGGTTTGAAATTTCCGGAAAGATTTATAAATCAAATCAGCATCCCGGAAGAAGAGCGCCCAGTTGTATTTATTACACATCTTGAACATCATTCTAATCATACGTCTTGGCTTGAGACAGTTGCCGATGTTGAAATAGTCCGGCCGTCGAAGAATGGAAATGTTGATATCGATCACTTGAAGGAGCTTCTTGATTGTTATAAAAAAAGGAAACTGAAAATAGGATCTTTTTCTGCCTGTTCTAACGTCACAGGCATTATGACTCCATATCATCAATTGGCCAGGGTAATGCATGAATACGGCGGTATCTGTCTTGTTGACTTTGCGGCATCAGCTCCTTACACAGATATCAGCATGCACCCTGAGGATGAGATGGAGAAGCTCGATGCAATCTTTTTTTCTCCCCATAAATTTCTGGGAGGACCAGGCACAAGCGGCGTATTGATATTTGATTCCGCTCTCTATCAAAATTCTGTTCCAGACCATCCTGGTGGTGGGACGGTTATCTGGACCGATCCCTGGGGACAGCATAAATATTTTGACTCGATCGAACTGCGGGAAGATGGAGGCACTCCAGCAATCCTGCAAACCATCAGAATTGCCTTGTGCATTAAACTAAAAGAACAAATGGGGACCGATTTTATTTTAAAAAGGGAAAAAGAAATTTTGGGTATTCTCCTGCCTGGAATACAGAAAATAAAAGGAATCAATGTATTGGAAAAAAATGCAGCAGAAAGGCTCGGCATTATTTCTTTTCAAGCAGAAAACATACACTACAATCTTATCGTCAAGCTTTTGAATGACAGATTTGGCTATCAAGTCAGGGGAGGGTGCTCGTGCGCAGGAACCTACGGGCATTATCTGCTGAAAATCAATAAGACTGCCTCAAAATCCATTTTTCAGGAAATTGAAAAGGGAGACATGTCTGAAAAGCCTGGGTGGGTACGGGTTTCCGTCCATCCGACTATGTCGAATGAAGAAGTTTATGGATTCCTGCAATCCATGAAGATGATTATGGAAAATATTGATGAATGGAAAAAAGACTACAGTTATGACAAAGGCACAAATGATTTTCAATTTATTGGGGAAGCAAGAAACATGACATATAAAATGTTCCAGCTTGATAATCCATAAAGTTAATTGTTCACGGCTGTTTAAAGAACAGCCGTTTTTGTACTTAAGGCTTTGTTAAAGTGCATGGTTGATTTCTGCACTTTGTTGATGGAAGCGGATTCGCTTTCCTCCTGGGGGATTAGCGTTACAGGAGAGACCCCGCAGGAGCCAGCGTGGCCATTGAAAAACTATATGTTATGGAAAAAATGATTCCTTACCTCTTATCATCGCTTAGAAGCGATCCTAGAGCTTCTTTTTTGTACATCGTTTGATATTCTTAAAATTCCTGACTTTTTCAATGGCCTCGAGCCAAGCTGTGAGGAGGCTCGGTGAACGCTCTCGGGAGTCTTGCGTCTGAAGCGGAAATCAAGAGGCAGGTTTAAACGGAGCCAACATTTAAAAAAATATATATTTAGCCTATTTTAATCCAGCTATAAATTCTGGCACTCGATTTCTTAAATCTGGAATGATGGCTGCTTGAATCTCATTCCAGAAAAAATTTCTGAAAATTTAGTTTGCTGATTTCAATATTTTGGTTACAATGATATTAGAGGCATGTTAAAGCAGTGAGCGGTGTCTTCCTTCCAGAGGGGAGGGTGAGATTATGGACCTTGCAACTGCAACATTTGTTGTGGTGTTATTTGGCGTTATTGTTCAAATTGCATCGGCTGTAAAAAAATAACCCGCCCTGATACGCGGACGGGCGGATTTAAATAACTCTGTGCATAAGGCAGCGCTCACTTGCGATGCATGTTTGGCCGCAGTATTGGCAGTGCTGCGGCATTTTTGATCAAGCGCAAGAGAGTTTAAGGCGCTTGTTTTTTTATTATATTCAAGACTTTAAAAAAATACGAAAATCATGAAAAAATAATTTAACCTTGTCCTATATTATACCATGAACCATGGATAAGTAGTCAGATAAAATTCCGATAATTTTCTTCGGCTGATTTTAACATAAAATGGAGGACAAGTTTCTTAATGCTAAATTAACCCTTTTCTGGCAGCAGAAAGCTTGTGTGTCCCACTAAAAAGGAAGAATAATACTGAAACAGCACCTTAATTAAAAAATCGTAACTACTTAGGTTAATAAAATGTTTAGCGATTTATAAAGCGGTTACTTAACGACAACTTATAAAACAGTGGAAAGTGAGTTGGTTACTCATGAATTAAACTGCTAAACAAGTTGAACAAATAAGTGAAAGTAACCCTTCTGAAATTGCTCAGTTTATTACTGCTCTTCTGTTGCCCAAACTGCCATAAGAACTAACAAGCTGCATTCCCGGAAAACGTCAATGACCCTTTTCAGTATGGTGATAGCTCTTATTTAAGTACATATCAGCATCTTCAGAATGGCCTTGTGCCTTTTGATAACAATCAGGCAGAGCGTGATATCCGAATGGGAAAAGTGAAAGAGAAAGTATCTTGTTCTTTTCGCACGGAAATAGGTGCTGTACAGTTTGCACGCATGCGTGGATTCATTTCGACTGTTTGAAAACAACGAAGGAATCTGCTTAATTCTATTATGTTAGTTGGTAGAGCTCAGTTTTCTTTCAACTGACCTAAGTAGTTACGAATTAGAAGAAATTAATTTGGTAATTCATTTTTTTATATGCATTATTGATTTCCGGACGGTTGTTGATTCTTTCCTTGCATGCCAGTCCCCATTCCCATCATGTTAGAGGCAAGTGGCATCATATTTTTCATTTTTCCGCCATTTCCACTTAACAATTGATAAGCAGCAATACCTACTCCAACTGAAGCGAAAACAGGTAAAATTTTATCCATGCTTGTCTTCATCTACATCACCTTATTTTATTAAATTTTTGTTCATTTCCTGAACCTTAATATCTTGGGTAAAAAAAACTTAAAAATTCAAGGTGTTTGTTACCAAAACAATTAGTAATAAAAAAATGATATAAAGGAAAATAAGAAATAAAAAATTTAATAGGGATATATGATAAGTATTCATCCTCCTGTACTTACAAGCATGACTTTCAAATACCAAAAAGAGGAATTATCCCAAAAAAATTTCGGGTTATTTCTTTTGATATTAGAGGTCACGGAAGTAATCAGTATTCAAACCCTCCAGTAACCTATCCGCTGATTGAAGAAGATATCGAACATCTGTTGGATCATTTAAAAATTAAAATAGCGATTTTTCAGCAAGGGGAGAAAAGATGAAAAGCGGGAAAGACATTGTTACTTTAGTTGAAAGAGATTCCTGGATGCTTAGCGTACTGCAGGCTGCAGGGCAGCTTAACCTGCCTGATTGGTGGATATGTGCAGGCTTTGTCCGCTCAAAGGTTTGGGATGTGCTGCACGGCTATACAATAAAAACAAAGCTTCCTGATATTGATGTGATTTATTTTGATAAAACCAATATACAAGAAGATTATGAAAAAAAGCTGGAGCTAAGGCTTGGCGAAATTCTGCCTGATTTACCCTGGTCTGTTAAAAATCAAGCCAGGATGCATAAAGTGAATCACATGGAGCCATATTCCTCATCATATGAGGCCATGTCTAATTTTCCTGAAACAGCCACTGCCCTGGGAGTCCGATTCAATGAAAAAGGCAAAGTTGACCTGGCTGCACCATGGGGTGTTAACGACCTGCTGGCACTAGAGGTGAGGCCCACCCCCTTTTTTTCCAAGTCTGGCCCATATCATCAGGTATACAAGGATCGCAGGGCTAAGAAAGGCTGGGATCATACATGGCCAGAAATTAAGATATTTGCTGAATAAAACACAGGAAAGCAGGGAGCCATGAAAAGGAATTATTCTTTACAACTTTTTTTTAGTATGCTATCTTAGATTCACATTAAGAGGTATTATAAAAACCTTCTTTATGAAAAACTACATATGTACGAATTTCACTAGGGGAGCCAATGGCTGAGACTGAACACTCGTTCTACACCCTTTGAACCTGATCTGGATCATACCAGCGGAGGGAAGCTGAAAGAAACGTTTTTGTCAACATTTATATTGGCATTGCTTTTCCGCCCGCTCCCTATATCAGGAGCGGGCTTTTTCATATTTCAAAATGATGGAGATGTATATAACATGGACTGCGATTACAGCGAATTAGCCAGCATCATTTCACAAAAAGCTGAAGAAAAAACCGAGGAACTGCTTCAGCTTTTAAGCCGGCTCATAGCTTTTCCGACAATAAGCCCCCCTGCCAGAAACACAGCCTGCATTCAGGATTATATGGACAGCTACTTAAAAGAACTCGGCTTTCAAACAGAAAAGTGGGAGCTTTATCCCGGCGATTGGAACGTTGCTGGCATCTTGCCGGGAAAATCAAGCAATACATATAACAGCTTAATTATTAATGGGCATGTGGATGTGGCGGAAACAGGGGATATTAGCAGATGGGATAATAATCCTTTTACTGTAAACCAGAAAGGGCCGTATTTATATGGCAGAGGGGCCGCAGATATGAAAGGAGGTATCGCTGCCTCCCTGATGGCCATTAAGCTCCTAAAAGAGCTTGCCATTCCCCTCAATGGCAATCTTCAATTTCAATCTGTTACTGGTGAGGAGGCAGGAGAAACTGGCACACTTTCCTGCATCAAGAGGGGCTATACAGCAGACTTCGCTATTGTTGCTGATACAAGTGATATGCACATTCAGGGACAAGGAGGTGTTATAACGGGCTGGATAACCATTCAGGGCAAAGAAACTTTTCATGACGGACTCCGGTCAAGGATGAATACTGCAGGCGGAGGGATTTTCGGTGCAAGTGCCATTGAAAAGATGATGAAGATTATTGAAAGCCTTCAGGAATTGGAACGCCACTGGGCTGTGACAAAGTCGTATGCTGGTTTTCCTCCCGGCTCCAATACGATAAACCCTGCTGTTATTGAAGGAGGACGGCATGCCGCATTCATTGCAGATAGCTGTTCACTCTGGATAACCATACATTTCTATCCAGATGAAAATCATGAAAAAGTCACAATGGATATAGAGAATCATGTAAGGCGTGTGGCTGCTTCTGATCCATGGCTTAGTGAAAATATGCCCGTTTTTAAGTGGGGAGGAAAATCCATGCTTGAGGAGAGGGGAGAAATTTTCCCTTCACTGGAGCTTGATCTGAATCATAAAGGAACTAAAACTCTAATCTCTTCATACAACGAGCAACTAGCAGAGAAACCGCGTACCGGTATGTCTTCGTCTGTAAATGATGCTGGCTGGTTTGGCTATAAAGGTATTCCTTCAGTCATTTTTGGACCTGGAAAACTTGAAGACGCACATGCGGTAAACGAAAAAATTGAAATTCGGCAATTAATCGATTTTATGAAGGTCATGGCATTATTCATTTCTAAATGGTGCAATACAAAAAAGGAGGGTAAGGAATGACATTTACTCAAATACTTCATGGCAAAGTCCGGGAAATTTGGACAAAAACACACCACCATCCTTTTATTGCTGGTATTGGCACCGGTGAGCTGCCTAAAGAAGTCTTTATCAGATATATGAAGCAAGATTATATCTTTTTAATTGAGTACAGCAGACTTTTTGCACTAGGGGTTTTAAAAGCCCGGGATGTTCAGACGATGAGTGCGTTTTCTGCCATCCTGAATGAAACACTGCACAGTGAAATGGAGCTGCACCGGAAATACGCGAGAGAATTTGCAATAAGCAGCCGTGATTTGGAGGATGCCTCACCCGCCCCAATAAACCTTGCATATACAGGGTACATGCTGAATGCGGGACAAAAAGGATCACTTGCAGAATTAGCTGCCGCCCTTTTGCCATGCATGTGGAGCTACTGGGAAATCGGAAACATGCTTAAAGAAAAATATCCTGGTTCTGATACTCATCCATTATATGGTGAATGGGTCACAATGTATGCTTCCGAGGAATTCGGCAAGTCTGCAAAGTGGCTGATCAAGCTCCTGGATTCTCTGGCAGAAGGACAGCCAAAAGTGGAAATTGAGAACCTAACTAATCATTTTATAACATCCTCACGCTTTGAATATTTGTTCTGGGACAGTGTGTACAAAGGAGATGATTGGCCTGTCTGACTATATGCTGTTAATAGAAAACCTGTCATTTTCCTTTCCCGCTGAAAAAGGCAAAAATCCTATTTTTATGGATTTGTCCATGAAAGTAAAGCAAGGAGAATTTGTTTCGGTCATAGGTGCCAGCGGTTCAGGAAAAAGCACTCTGTTTAAACTGATCTCAGGCTTGCTTCAGCCTGATAATGGAAGTATTGCTATAACAAGTGTGGTATCTAAAAAAATTCTTGGCAAGGTAGGATACATGCCGCAAAAAGATCTCCTCATGCCCTGGAGGACATTGATGGGGAATATGCTTCTGCCAGCGGAACTTTCCGGGTCAGATAAAAAACGAAGCACAAAACAAATCAAGGAATGGATTGACAGGTTTGGACTATCAGGCTATGAAAAGGCTTATCCTCATGAGCTTTCAGGGGGGATGAAGCAAAGGGCTGCCTTTTTAAGAACAATCATGACAGGCAAAGACCTATTATTGCTTGATGAACCATTTGGCGCACTTGATTCAATGACAAAACGCAAAATGCAAAGCTGGCTGCTGGAGCTTTGGGAAGGGCTTGAAAAAACTGTTTTATTTATCACACATGATCTTGAGGAAGCGATATTGTTAAGCGATAGAATTTATATACTTGGTAAAAAGGATGGCAGTCTTAGGGAAATAAAAGTAGAATTTCCGAGGCCAAGAACTCCGGATCTTATTTACGAGCCGCTTTTTTTGAAGAAAAGAAAAGAACTGGAAAGGCTGATTCAGCATGAAGAGCAAATGGAAACAATGGAGCAATAATTATGGTTTATTCATACTTGCTGCAATCATTTTTATCAGTCTGTGGGAGTTGATTGTGAAAAGGGGTGATATTCCTTCATTCATTCTTCCGGCTCCCTCAGCCATTTTCATATCGCTTAATGAAAACTCCTCGATTTTGCTGCAGCATGTGACTGTCACTCTGCAGGAGGTGCTAATAGGATTCATTCTTTCTGCAGCAGGAGGGATTTTGCTGGGTATAGCCATGCATTTTTCAAAAGTGCTGGAAAAAATTTGTTACCCTTTTTTGGTTATATCGCAAACAGTTCCCCTTATTGCGATTTCTCCCATTTTTATTATGTGGTTTGGGTATTCCATCTGGGGCAAGGTAGCTGTAACCATCTTGACAGCATTTTTCCCTATTGCCGTCAGTACATACGATGGATTAAGGCTTGGACAAAGTTCATACAGCGATTTGCTTAGAACAATGGGCGCCGGGAGATTTCAAATTTTCAGGAAAGTGCAGATACCGCTTGCATTGCCCATGTTTTTATCAGGCATGAAAATGGCGGCCGTGTACAGCGTGGTGGGAGCGACGATTGGCGAATGGCTGGGGGGAAGCGCGGGACTTGGATATTTTAGCCGCAGAATGTCAGGAAACCTGCAGGCGGATGCCGTTTTCGCTTCTGTTTTTCTTCTTTCCCTGCTTGGCATGATCTTCTTTTTTCTAATCACAGTTATTGAAAAAAAAGTACTGAAACATCATTTTCATACAGACAGCTAATTGAATGAAAGGAAACGATATTGATGAAAAAACTTTGTATTCTTTTTTTGGTTCTAACCCTTACCCTGATGAGCGGCTGCTCAGGTGACAATCAGGCAGGAAAGAAGCAGTCAAATAATCATTTACAGAAAGTGAGTCTTATGCTGGATTGGTATCCAAATGCCGTTCACTCATTTTTATATGCAGCAAAAGAGAAGGGTTATTTTAAAGAACAAGGGCTTGATGTGGATATTAAAATGCCGGCAGATACAAACGATCCATTAAGGCTGGTCGCCGCAGGAAAAATGGATTTAGCAATCAGTTACCAGCCAGAGGTCGTTATAGCCAGGTCAGAAAATATACCGGTTAAATCGATTGGCGCAATAGTCAGGCATCCATTAAATACACTGCTGGTGCCTGCAGGCGGCAAGGTGAATTCTCCAAGGGATTTAGAGGGGAGATTGGTTGGCTACCCATCTATCCCGCTGGATGAAGCAATTGTTCATACAATGGTAAAAAATGATGGAGGGAATCCGCAGAAGGTGAAAATGGCAGACGTCGGCTATGATCTTATCCCGGCGCTAGCAGCCAAGAAAACGGATGGCTTGATTGGCGGCTATATCAATCACGAAAAATTGCTTCTGGAAAAAGAAGGACACAACGTGAGAAGCTTTAATCCTTCAGACTATGGAGTTCCAGATTATTATGAGCTGGTGCTTGTAGCCAGTGATAAAGGGCTAAAAGAAAGAACGGGTGTATATAAAAAATTCATGTCAGCCATTAATAAAGGGCAGGAATTTGTGCAAAAACACCCTGATAAGGGATTATCCATTTTATTAAAGCATGAAGAAAAAACTTCTCCGCTTGAAAAAGATATTGAAACCAAAAGCCTGAACATTTTATTGCCTTTGATGGATGCGAAAAAACGGCCGTTTGGCTATCAAGAATCCTCATCCTGGGACAGAGTGGCAAAGTGGCTTCATGACAGTAAAGTAATAAAATCAAATATCAAAGCAAGCGATGCATTTAAAAACATATAAAACGGGAGAGAGCAGAATGAATACAATAGAAAAAGTTAGAATGGACAATCCTCTAATTCATAATATTACAAATGCTGTTGTTACCAATTTTACCGCAAACGGCTTATTGGCCATTGGAGCCTCACCTGTCATGGCACATGCACATGAAGAAGTTGCCGATATGGCGAAAATATCCAGCGCCGTAGTGTTAAACATGGGGACACTTGATGAAAAGACAGTTAAGTCTATGATCATAGCAGGAAAATCTGCCAATGAACATGGTGTGCAGGTTGTCTTTGATCCGGTTGGGGCAGGAGCAACGCCTTATCGCACAGAATCAGCAAGAAAAATCCTTCAGGAAGTCCAGGTGACGATACTTAGAGGAAATGCAGCTGAAGTTTCCCATTTAATTGGTGAAGAATGGAGCATAAAAGGTGTCGATGCAGGCGAGGGAAGAGTGGACGTTACCAGCCTGGCAAGGAAGACTGCCCGGAAGTTTGGCTGCATCACAGTGATTACAGGCAAAGATGATGTGATTACAGATGGAAAAACTGCCTACCTGTGCGGGAATGGACATCCTATTTTAACAAGGGTAACAGGGACAGGCTGCCTGCTTAGCTCTGTAACGGCGGCTTTTGCCGCCTCATCAAGCAATCTTTTAAAAGCTGCTGCAGAGGCCTGCGCTTTTTACGGGGTGGCAGCGGAGCTGGCTGCCGAGAAAACGCAGGAAACTGGTCCAGGAAGTTTCCAAATTGAATTTCTCAATCAGTTATCAAAGGTTTCTATAAAAGAACTGGAAGAAAAACAAAAAATCCGTGTAATCGAGTGAAGGGAGAGTAAAAAGATGACAAGATATAAAGCTTTAACAATTGCAGGTTCTGACAGCAGCGGCGGGGCAGGCATTCAGGCTGATATCAAGACCTTTCAGGAGCTTGGAGTCTATGGTATGTCTGCCATAACAGCTGTAACAGCGCAAAATACATATGGAGTCCAGGCAGTTTATCCTCTTCCACCCCGCGCAGTCAGTGATCAATTAGACTCCATTGCATTAGACATGGGAGCTGATTCCGTGAAAACAGGCATGCTATTCAGCGGTGAAATTATTAAAGAAGTTTCGGAAAAGGTGAAAGAATATCAACTGAAAAACCTTGTGGTTGATCCGGTAATGATTGCAAAAGGAGGAGCATCTCTATTGCAGCAGGAAGCAGTTAATGCCCTGGAAAATCACTTGATTCCACTCGCAAAGGTAGTTACTCCTAATATTCCCGAAGCGGAAGCATTAACCGGTAGCACAATTGCTTCTTTGCATGAACGGGAACAAGCTGCAAAGAGGATTTTTGAAATGGGGGCTGAATTTATCGTCATCAAAGGCGGACATGATGAGTCAGGGGGTAAAGTGATTGATTTGCTGTATGACGGGCTTAATTTTATCTATCTGGAAAGCAGCAGGATAAACACCAGACATACACATGGAACGGGCTGCACATTTTCATCCGCAATTGCCGCTGAGTTGGCCAAGGGCTCAAATGTTATAGATGCTGTCAAGACAGCGAAATTATTTATCCAGGCGGCAATTGAGGAAACTCTTTTCATTGGCGGAGGGCACGGTCCTACAAATCATTGGGCCTATCAGTATAGAAAGAGAGAACAAGATTATGATAAAAAAAGATATTAAATCGATACGGGAATATCTGAAAGTTTATCTGATTATGGGCAGCACAAATTGCATGAAAGATCCGGAAGAGATTTTAGCGGAAGCAATCGAGGGCGGGGTGACCCTTTTTCAGTATCGTGAAAAAGGAATAGGTTCATTAAGCAAAAAAAGCAAAGTAATGCTTGCGGAAAGATTGCAGGCAATCTGCAGGGAAAATGACATTCCGTTTCTCGTAAATGATGACATAGAATTGGCTTTGAAAATTAATGCTGATGGAATACATATCGGCCAAGATGATGATTCTGCTGAAGCTGCAAGAGCACGGATAGGAAAAGACAAATTACTGGGTGTTTCTGTTCACTCGTTAGAAGAAGCGGAAAAAGCCATCCATGATGGAGCAGATTATTTAGGAATCGGCCCCATTTATGAAACAGCCACAAAAAAAGATGCAAAAGCCGCAAGGGGAACAGAATTAATCAAAGCTATCCGAAAAAAAGGGATTTCTCTCCCGATTGTAGGGATTGGGGGGATCCGTCCGGGAAATGCCGGGAAAATTATTGAAGATGGCGGTGATGGGGTCTCTGTCATCACGGGGATCACTCATGCAGTGTCTGCAAAGAAAGCTGCCGAAGAGTTGCGGAATGAAGTAAACAGTGTAAACAATCTATAAAAGGTAAGACAAAGGCAAAAGCAGTTAATTCAGGAGTTTGCTGCTTTTGCTCTTTGAAATTTGGCTAACCTAAAGCAGCGGCTATTCCTTCCTTCAGAAAGTTCTTTACGTTATATTTAGTACTAGAGAGTGAAACGGGTTTCCGTCAGAACTCCCATCAAACATTTTTATCAGCAAAAAAACATAAAGGATGATACGGAGAGGAATATGAAGCCATTCACTGAAAAAGTCATAACGATTATTCAAAATATCCCGGCAGGAAAAGTCATGACATATGGTCAGATTGCCAGCCTTGCAGGAAGTCCGAGAGGAGCAAGGCAGGTCGTCCGGATTCTTCATTCGTTATCCAGGAAGCATGGCCTTCCTTGGCATCGTGTATTGAATGTCAAAGGGGAAATAGGATTTAAGGATTCTTCCCAAAGCAATGAACAGCGATTAAACCTGGAATGTGAGGGTGTTACATTTATTGCTCCGAATACAATAGATTTAGAAAAACACAAATATAATCCCTTTGAACATTTTTAAATGTTGTTAACCTTGCAAGGTTTTAACTATTCAAAGCAGTGATAAAGAAACACATGGCTGTCAGAAATGATAATGGTGTCATGACAAGCTTCTCCTTTTTACTTTTTGACATCCCATTCAAAATCGTATTTATTAATAAATAGCATGCAAAAAAATAACAGGCTCCTTTAGCCATATTTTTTGGAATATCCGCCGAGATGATATCGCCTGTCTTAAGTAAAAACACGATAGCAGCCAATTGAACTAATGCTGAAAAGGCACATGCAGCTCTCATTTTTTTAGGCATTACTTTATGCTTTCCGCCCATGGCCAAATTTCCGAATGGGAAACCGAGAGCTAACAGCATGTATAATAAGGCGACAGCAAAAAAAGCGGCACTTCCAATAATTGCTGTGATCACATTTCCACCACCGTTTGAAATTTAATTTATTACTGAAGCTAAGTTAATGCGTTCTGAAATCCAAAATGACTATAAACATAAAAATAAAGGCATAGGAATTCGCAGAATTTCTATGCCTTTTTACAAATATTATGATATCAGATATTATTTTTCCGGCTCTGTTCCGTAAGGATTACAGCTTATATTCGCCCTGATAAGCGGTGTGAATTCCATTATTATAGTTGCTGGGGATGTATTAGAATCCACAATCAGGGTTCCGCTTCCATCATAATAATTCGGCTTATCTTCCAAGTTTTTCAGCTCCATCTTATTCTTTTTTACGAAACAATCTTACTTTTTGCGGCTGACTCAGATCTGCTTGTTAAGTTCTTCAGCACATTTAAGGTGAAGCAAATGATCCCAAGGCTCATAACTGTTGCTCCGGCTGCAATGAGAGGCTCTACTGAGGAATTTCCCGATTCCAGCCATATAAGACCAATCATCATAACCGGAAGTCCGATATTATGAAGCCAAAAGTGAAGTGTAGCGAGCTTTTTTTCTGAAAGTGCAGGGTACAGTGCATAAATAAGGCCAGATAATGCCAATGAAGTCCACCCCAACAAATTTATATGCGCATGTGACGGGGCATATTGAAACTTATGGGATATAGACATAAACATGCCAAAGCCAATTCCAATTAAGAAGTAGATGACCGAGATTTTCAAAAATCTGATGCCCATTAAAACACCTCCAAATGTCCTAGGATAATTTGATTATATGATTTATGTTCTTTAAAAATCAATATTTTCTGAAAATTTGTTTAATGGGCAACAGCGAATGAAAACTGATTACATGCTGGAAGTCTGTTTAATTAAATACTGAAGAAGAGATCGAAGCTTTTGTTTTTTTGGTTCATTTAATTTAATCATGCCATTTCCTTCTTCATTCCTCGGATTGCCTAAAGTCACCGTATGCTGCATGAGTAAATTAAAAATTTCCGGCTCTGTGATCTTGCGTTTCCAAATAGTTTCGAACTTGTCAATAATAAGCGCTGCAGCTCCGGATACATGCGGAGCCGCCATTGAAGTGCCAGACAGCACTCTATAAGAGTTTACAGGATAGGTTGATAAAATCTGCTCGCCTGGAGCCACCAAATCTACTTCACTATTAGAATTGCTGAATGAGGAAATTTTCTGCAGCAAATTAACAGAGCCCACTTCCACAACCTCCGGGTATGCTCCTGGATAGCTGTATTCATCTATTGAAGCAGATCCATCTCCCTCATTTCCCGCTGCACAAACCACCAGTATATTTTTCCTGATGGCATGTTTTATTGCCGCGTGCACGATAGGATTATCATCAGGGCCTCCTAAAGACATTGAGATGACCCTAACTTTTTCTCCAGCCGGACCTGTCCAATTAACAGCATATTTTATAGCTGCAGCAATATTTTCATCGGTACCTTCTCCATTTGCGTCCAATACCTTCAAAGCCAAAATTTTCGCTCCAGGTGCAGCACCCGATACACCAAATGAGTTTTTGGCAGCAGCAATTGTGCCGCTTACATGTGTTCCATGACCATTATTATCATTGTAATTTGCGGGAGACCCATTATAATCGCTTGTAAAATTGTAGCCATCGATAACTTGTCCGATTAAATCTGGATGTGAAGCCTGGCATCCTGTATCAATGACAGCAACAACAATATTTTTTCCAATATATCCTTCCTTCCAGAGAGAAGAAGCCTTTATTTGTTTAATTCCTGGAGGCACTTCGAAAACGTCCGTTAAATTTCCTTCCTGACTGAAGGGAATTAATTTATAAAATGACACTTTATTCAGCTCCTTTTGTCCACAGGACAGTAAACCAAGTAAAAGCATTCTGTCCAAATGGCATTAAATATGAAAACAATCAAATCGAGCAAACACTCATTGAAAGTTCATCTATTATGCTATGAAGCAAAAAGAGTTTTGGACATCAATGTTCGTCTATCTTTGCTGGAGGTATTACAAAACTTGTCCATTAGTTAGGGAGGGGAGCAAAACTACTGAAATTCTGTAAAAATTTTCAGAATATATTGACACCAAAACAATCTAGGCAGTAAGATTGCAGTAACATAACGGAAAAATAATCAACGGATAAAAAACGTTATATAATTATGTAAGCGTTTACTAAAAGAAGGCGGAGGATGCTGATGATTATCCATGCAATCGAAACGGCAGACCGGGAATGCATCGAAGAACAGCAGCTGAAGGGTTTGAGGACAACACTATCGCATGTATTTAAAAACATCCCATTTTACAGGGAGGCATGGGAGGGTAGGGGGCTCCATCCCAGCATGATTCAGGACTTCTCCGATTTAAAAAAGCTTCCATTTACAGAAAAAAAGGATTTGAGAAATCATTATCCTTTCGGGATGATGGCGGCTGAAAAAAAAGATTTATTGAGGATTCATGCATCTTCAGGCACAACAGGAAAGCCCACTATAATCGGATACACCTCAAAAGATATAGAAAGTTGGGCGGAAATCGTATCACGTGCGATAGCTGCTGCTGGCGGAAGCCCTAATGATATCCTTCATAATGCTTATGGATATGGGCTATTTACCGGCGGCCTTGGTATTCATCATGGATCAGAAAAGCTCGGAATTGCCGTAATCCCGGCCTCAGCAGGAAATACTGAGCGTCAAATCACACTTATTGAAGATTTGAAGCCTGATATTCTTTGTGCGACACCATCATATGCGCTGAATATCGCGGAAAAAATGCTTGAAATAGGAAAAAACCCTAGGCATACTTCATTAAAATACGGAATATTGGGTGCCGAGCCATGGTCAGAGGAAATGAGAAATAAAATAGAAAATATTCTGGATATCAAGGCCTGTGATATCTATGGCCTTAGTGAAGTAATAGGTCCAGGAGTTGCGATTGAATGCCATGAAGCGCAAGATGGCATGCATATCGCAGAGGATCATTTTTATGTAGAAGTAATTGATCCAATCACAATGGAGAATGTAGCAGACGGAGTTGACGGTGAGCTCGTTTTTACCAGTTTGCAGAAGGAAGCCTTTCCGATTATCCGCTACAGGACAGGGGATATTGCTTCCATTACAAGAGAGGCATGCAAGTGCGGAAGAACAACCATGAGAATGTCCCGAGTGAAAGGCCGGATAGACGATATGCTCATTATCAGGGGAGTTAACGTTTATCCTTCTGAAATTGAGCACTGTCTGATGCAATTTAAGCAGGCTGCCCCGCATTACCAGCTGGTTATCGAACAAAATGGATCGCGCCAGGACGTGATTTTGTATGCTGAAATCACTGAGGACACCTACTTGGAAATGAAGGGAAATCTGAACTGTACAGCCGCTGAGGATTTAACGGAGGCCATTCAGCTCCGCTTAAAAAACTACTGTCTGGTAAACATGGAGGTAAAAATATTGTCTCCAAAAACCATCCCAAGATCTGAGGGAAAAGCTGTCCGGATTGTTGACTTAAGAAATAAGGAACTGATCAGCCAGCCCATACAAAAATGAATAATTTAAGTGAAAACTGCTTGGAAAGGAGAAATCACATGGAGGGAACAGCTCATTCTGAAAGGATTTCCGAAGAGGATAAGTTTCATAGGTTCATGAAGAAAATTGAAAACGGGGAAAAAATAGAAGCAGACGACTGGATGCCTGATGAATACCGGCACACACTGATAAAACTGATATCCATGCATGGAATCAGCGAGATTATGGGTGCCCTCCCTGAAAAGGAATGGGTTCCAAAAGCGCCAACATTAAGAAGAAAGTTAGGAATTATGGCCAAGGTGCAGGACGAGATGGGACATGGCCAGATATTGCTTAGGGTTACAGAGGATTTACTGGTCCCTCTTGGCAAGAACCGCAGTGATATTATGGAGGACTTATTCAGCGGGGATCTTAAGTTTCACAATGTCTTTCACATGGAAGCACCGACATGGGCAGATGCCGGAATTATTGGCTGGCTTGTTGACGGGGCGGCCATCATTACTCAAACGAATATGCTCGGAGCCTCCTATGGTCCGTATGCGAGGGCACTTCAGCGTATTTGTGCGGAAGAAGTGTTTCATGCCCAGCACGGGGAATCGATTATTCTGGCTATGACAGAGGGAACCAAGGAGCAAAAAAAGATGGTCCAGGATTCCTTTAACCGGTGGTGGCACCCGCTGCTTATGTTCTTCGGGCCAGCAAGTGCCGATACAACAGGGACTTCAAAACAGGATGTAACTATTAAATATAAAATCCGCACCAAAACGAATGAACAACTGCGCCAGGACTTTTTCACTAAATACATTCCAAGGGCTCTGTCAATTGGTTTGAAACTGCCTGATGAAACCATGAAATTTGATGAAGCAGCAGGGAAATGGATTTACCGGCAGCCTGATTGGGAGGAATTTAAGCAAATCGTCAAAAATAAAGGTCCCAAGTCTCAGGACAGGCTGCGCTTAAGGAAACTTGCCTATGAAAACAACAGCTGGGTACTGGAAGCAATAAAGACAGAAAATCAAAAGGCACAATAAATAGGAGGGTCACAGTGGAGGGAAAAGATAGTAATGCCTCAGCGTTTTATGAGGTCTTTGAAATATTCAGCAAAAGAACACCAAGCTCTAATATGCAGCATCAATTTAGTTTACTGGCTCCAAATCATGAAATGGCCCTCATTTTGGCCAGGGAAAACTTCATGCGCAGAGAACCTGCTGCAGACATCTGGGTTGTCAAACGCTCCAGTATAAGAAAAATGACCGAAGAAGAAAGGGAAGTTCTGCCGCGCCTTGATAATAAAGATTACCGGACGGCAAAGGGATATGGCTATCTCAAGAAAAAATGGCGGGGCTATGAACAAAACATGCTGGATGAAAAAGAAATACTGTCCTGGGGTGATAATAAAGAATGATTATAAAGACAGCAGAAGATGCCAAAAATGATCAAAGCTATCACAAAGCCCTTAATGAATTGCTGCTTGGGCTGGCAGACGATGATTTTATTCTTTCCTACCGGGGATCAGAATGGCTCGGGCTTGCTCCACATATCGAAGAGGATGTAGCTTTTTCATCCATCAGCCAGGATTTGATGGGGCATGCAGTCTTGTATTATCAGCTGTTGAGCGAGCTTGGCGCCGGCAGCATAGATGCCCTGGCACACGAGAGACCTCCGGAAGAAAGGAGGAATGCCATTCTTTTAGAGCTTGTGAACGGAAGCGGCACATATCTGGAGGAACCAAGGTTTGACTGGGCGTTCACTGTAGTCCGCCATTATTTTTATGACATGTACAAAAAAATCAAGCTGGAGTCACTTATACATTCATCCTATCAGCCTTTATCACATGCAGCTGTAAAAATTAAAATGGAACAGCATTACCATATGATGCACTGGGGCATTTGGTTTAAACAGCTGACAATGAGCGGCGGTGAAGCAAGGTCAAGAATGATTGCAGCTGTCAGCAGGGTGTGGAACGAACTTGAAGGTTTGCTGACACTTGGCCCATTGGAAGGTCTGATGGTCCAATATGGCTTGATTGAAAGTAGTACCATATTGAAAAACCGGTTCTCAAAGCAAGCTGCTAAATCTCTTGAAGAAGTGCACCTTGCCCATGGAAATTCTTACGGGATGATATCCGGAAATGGACGTGAAGGAGAGCATACAGCCGATATGGAGAAGGCATTAGTTACACTTTCAGAGGTTTACAGAATGGATGAGAAAGCTGTGTGGTAAGGCAAATACCCCAGCAGGAGGCAATGATGCTATATGACACGGGCAAACAATTGTATGGAAGAAAAAATTTGGGAAGCTATGAAGTTTGTGTATGATCCAGAAATCCCCAATGTAAGCCTGCTGGATTTAGGTATGATCGAAAGTGTTTCTTTTAATGATGGAACAGCCAGAATCGAAGTTCTTCCAACCTTTTCAGGATGTCCAGCGCTTGAAATTATTCGAAAGAACATTGAAAAAGCAATCCTGAAGTTAAATGGCGTGGAAAAAGCATATGCAGAATTTATTTTCCATCCTCCCTGGACAACAGACAGAGTCTCACTTTCCGGAAGGGAGAATTTGAAGAAGAACGGAATTGCCCCTCCCCCAGAGTATTTGAAAGAAGATGGCACTTGGCATGTAAATTGTCCATACTGCAGCTCGCCTTACATCACCATTGAAAATATTTTTGGTTCAACTGCCTGCCGCAGCATTTTATATTGTAAATCTTGCAAAAATCCTTTTGAAGCAATGAAGTTTATTTCTGTAAATCTCTAAATTTATAAACGATAAGGGAGAAGATAATATGTTTAAAATGATGGCTTTGTTCAAAAAACCTGAAAACCAAGAAAGCTTTGATGAGTATTATTTTGGCACCCATATCCCTTTAACTAAAAAAATTCCTGGGCTTCAGGATCTCCGCATTACTAAAATTACCGGTTCACCAATGGGTGAAAGTGATTTTTATTTATTATGCGAAATGTACTATGAAAGCAAGGAAGCCTTTAAAGAGGCCTCACGGACAGAAGAGTCCAAGGCTTCAGGCAAAGATGTCATGAAGTTTGCCGGGGACATTGTGACATTTATGTTCGGTGAAGAAAAAAATGATTAATGGCGAATTTATTGAAACAGAGATACGGGGAAGCTTGGGCATCGTAAAGCTTAATAGGCCAAATGTACTTAATGCCTTGAACACCCGAATGGTCTCTGAAGTGGCACAAACCTTCCTGGAATTCGAGAAGAATGAAAGAATTAAAGTCATTGTGCTGACTGGAAACGGCCGGGCTTTTGCAGCTGGTGCGGATATTGCAGAGATGGCGGATAAAGATAGCATTTCACTTGAACTCTTAAATCAATTCAAGGATTGGGACCATATCATTTCCATAAAGAAGCCTATAGTCGGTGCAATCAATGGTCTTGCTTTGGGCGGGGGATTCGAGCTTGCACTTTGCTGTGATGTTCTATTTGCCGCAGAGGATGCAAAGTTTGGTTTTCCTGAGGTAAACCTGGGTGTGATGCCTGGTGCGGGCGGGACCCAAAGGCTTACGAAAGCGCTGGGGAGGGCACAGGCCCTTCAATGGCTATGGACTGGTGACATGATGAGCGCACAGGAAGCCTATTCATATGGGCTTCTTACAAAAATAATGCCAGGTGAGCTTTTGATGGAAGAAAGCTTGAAATTTGCTGAAAAGATTGCAAAACAGCCCATTCTTTCCATTCGTCTGATCAAGGAATCTGTAAACAAGGCCATTGATTATCCGCTGCAGGAAGGCATGCAGTTTGAACGTAAAAATTTTTATATGCTCTTTTCAAGTGAAGATCAAAAAGAGGGCATGAAAGCATTCATTGAGAAACGAAAGCCTTCTTTTAAAGGAAAGTGAGGGTAAGGTATGTATGAAAACATCATGTTTGAAAAGAGAAGCAATGGCGTGGCATGGCTGACATTAAACAGGCCCGAGCGGCTGAATGCATTTACTGAAGAAATGCATATGGAAATGCTTCAGGCCCTGAAGGAAACCTCACGGGACGGGAATACCCGCTGCCTTGTCATTACTGGAGAAGGCAGGGCATTTTGTGCAGGAGAAGACATACAAGGACTGGGTGAAGAAACCGATCATGGAGAAATACTGAGAAAAAGGTATAATCCCATAATTTCTGCCATTGCCAATCTTGAAAAACCTGTCATCGCGGCCGTTAACGGTATTTGTGCCGGTTCCGGATTCAGTTTGGCGCTTATCTGCGATTTTATGCTAGTTTCAGAAAAAGCCAGCTTCGTTTCTTCCTTCATGAATATCGGCCTTGTCCCTGATTCCGGGCTGCTGTATCTTTTGCCGAGAATGGTGGGGAGAGCGAAGGCGATGGAAATTGCTGTGCTGGGAGAAAAAATATCAGCTATGGAAGCCAAGAGCCTGGGAATAGCAGGAAGGCTTATATCTGAGGATTATTGGAAGAGTGAAATAGAGGAGTTTTCTGCAAAGCTGGCTTTGATGCCAACCCTTGCCATCGGGCTTGTTAAAAGATATATGAATGAAAGCTTTTCTGTCACACTTGATGAAATGCTCTCAAAGGAAGCCTCAGCTCAAAGGATTGCAGGGCTATCAAAAGATCACAGAGAAGGAGTGGCTGCCTTTTTCGAAAAAAGGAAGCCGCACTTTCAGGGAAGATGAACAAAAGGCGAGCAGAAAATCATGGGTAAATGCTCTGCTTTTACAACCCTCTTCCTTTAAATGAAAGGAGAGTCAGATGATTGAACACATTGCGGTTATAGGCTCAGGTGTCATGGGGAGGGGAATTGCCTGCACAGCAGCAATTTCTGGTTTTACTGTCACGCTTGCGGATAGTAAGAATTCAGCCTTGGAAAGTGCGAAAAGAGAGATAGAAGCGATTTTTTCCAAAGGAATTGAAAGAAAAAAAATTTCCGAAGCTGAAAAATCTTCTGCTTTAGAGCGCCTGTTTTTTCAAGCCAGCATTGAAAATGCAGTTAGAAATGCTGATCTGATCATAGAAGCAGTTACGGAAGATCTGGTAATAAAAAAGAGGGTATTTGAAGAAATGGAAAAGTTTGCGAAAGATGAATGCATCTTTGCAACGAATACATCTACGATGAGCCCTACTGAAATAGCGGCTTTTACTAAAAGGCCAGATAAAGTAATTGCCATGCATTTTTTTAATCCTGTGCATAAAATGCCTCTTGTTGAAATTGTAAAAGGGCTGGAAACAAGCGATGAAACAGCGGAAGCAATAAGAAGAACTGCTGAGGGGATGGGAAAGGAAACCGTTGTCGTGAATGAATTTCCCGGCTTTGTTACAAGCCGCATCAGCGCCCTTGTCGGCAATGAAGCATTTTTGATGCTTCAAGAAGGAATCGGGACAGCTGAAGAAATTGATAAAGCAATAAAATTGGGGCTGAACTACCCGATGGGACCGTTCGAACTGGGAGACCTGGTAGGGCTTGACACACGCCTCAATAACTTGAATTACCTTCATAGCAGGCTTGGTGAAAAGTTTCGTCCTGCACCTCTTCTCATTCAGTATGTAAAAGCGGGAAGGCTGGGAAGAAAATCAGGAAAAGGGGTATTTGAATATGGAAGTGACGGTACAAAAATAGAGCGATGAAAAGAAGGTGCGGATCTTGGAAGAAGCGGTAATTGTCGATGCAGTAAGGACTCCAATAGGAAGATATAAGGGCGCCCTTAAAGATGTCCGCCCGGACGATCTTGGGGCCATGGTGATTAAGGCACTGGCAGACAGAAATCCCCTGGTTCCTCTGGGTCAAATTGAAGATGTGGTTCTTGGCAATGCAAATGGTGCTGGAGAGGATAACCGGAATGTGGCACGAATGTCCGCCCTGCTTGCCGGATTGCCGGTTGTAGTCGCTGGCACTACAATCAATCGGTTATGCGGTTCAGGTCTTGATGCATTCAATTATGCTTCACGTGCCATTAAAGCAGGTGAAGGCGATATATTCATTGCCGGAGGGACTGAAAGCATGACAAGGGCACCGTTTGTCATGGCTAAACCAGATACAGATTTCCCGCGCGGAAGCTTTGAAGCACTGGATACAACCATTGGCTGGAGATTTATTAATAACAAGCTTGCAAAGATGTACGGTACAGATTCAATGCCGCAAACTGCAGAAAATGTGGCGAAAAGGTACGGAGTGACAAGGAAAGATCAAGATGCCTTTGCGTATCAAAGCCAGCAGAAAGCTAAAGCAGCCATCCTTCAAGGCAAATTAAAGGAAGAAATTATCCCTGTTACATATAAAAATAAAAAAGGCATTGAACAAACGGTAGATCAAGATGAGCATATCCGTCCTGACACGACCCTGGAGAAATTGGGCATGCTTCCGCCAATTTTCAAGGATGGCACAGTAACTGCCGGAAATGCTTCCGGGATTAATGATGGTGCGGCCGCCCTTCTCGTAATGAGTGCTTCTAAAGCCAGGGAACTTGGCATTAAGCCAATTGCCAAATACAGGTCTTCTGCAGTGAGCGGACTTGATCCATCCATAATGGGACTGGGACCTGTAGCTGCTTCCAAAAAAGCACTGTTCCGTGCATCACTATCAATGAAAGAGATTGGCTTAATAGAACTGAATGAAGCATTTGCCTCTCAATCTCTTCAGTGCATAAGGGAGCTCGAAGCAGATATAAGCAAGGTAAATGTAAATGGAGGCGCCATTGCATTCGGCCATCCGCTAGGGGCCAGCGGTGCAAGAATCCTGACAACTCTTGTACATGAAATGAAAAGGACAAATACAAAGTTTGGCCTTGCTGCCATGTGCATAGGTGTTGGACAGGGAATTGCGACCGTAATTGAACTGATATAGTGTAAGCTTTAGTTAATGAGTCATGAAGGATTACAAAAGTATCGATGTCTACTGCAGCTGTCACGAGTATTGACTGGTGTGATTAATCCATGGGAAAATGTAGAAAAGAGTAATCACATCAACTAAAAGGCAGTGAATGAAAATGAATGGGAATTTGAATACCAGATCCATGATTTTTACAATATATGGTGATTATATACGTCATTATGGCAGCGAAATCTGGATAGGCAGCCTGATTCGTCTTTTAAAAGAATTCGGCCATAATGAGCAGGCTGTACGGGCAGCAATTTCAAGAATGAGCAAACAGGGGTGGGTAATGGCCCGGAAGGAAGGAAATAAAAGCTATTATTTCCTGACAGAACGCGGTGCAGACAGAATGGACGAAGCGGCAAAAAGGATTTTTAAATTAAAACCGGATAAATGGGATGATGAATGGCGCATGCTTATTTACTCCATTCCGGAAGAAAAGCGGCATTTAAGGGATGAGCTGCGGCAAGAACTGATTTGGAGCGGGTTTGGCAATATATCCAACAGCTGCTGGATTACACCGAACTCCTTAGATAAAGAGGTAAACAGCCTTATTAATAAGTATGGAATCAGTAAATATGTCCACTTCTTCACCGCTCGATATGAAGGACCTGAGGAAAATGTACGGCTTGTCAGGAAATGCTGGGATTTAGCAGGAATCAATGAAAAATATCAGCAGTTTCTTTCTGAATATCAGCAAGAATATTATGAAGCAAGAAATAAATTTCAAAATAATGGTCTTTCCGATGCAGAATGCTTTGTGCAAAGAACCAAGCTTGTGCATGAGTATAGAAAGTTTTTATTTATTGATCCGGGACTTCCCGAAGACCTGCTGCCTGAAAAATGGCTGGGCTCACCAGCAGCTTCACTGTTCAGTGATTATTATAAGCTATTGGCTGAGCCGGCAAGCCGATTCTTTGAAGAGGTCTTTCAGGAAGGAAATGAGCTCGAAAATAAAAATTTAGAATATGATTTTTTTCAGCATCCGCTTCTTATAGAGGAATGATAAAGGGCAAGGGATGTGCTGAAATGCGGTCAGTGTTATACTTTTTGAAAAAGGCACATCATTTTAGAGAAAACTCTTCTTTAAACTTTCTCCCTTTTTGGAAATATGTATCAATTGTTATAGCAATAATGGTTTTATCCTGTTCTGTTAACTCCCTGGCCACCTTGCCTGGTGAACCGAGTACAAGGGAATGCGGGGGAATGATTTTGCCGGCCGGAATAAATGTATTTGCCCCGATCAGAGATCCTTCACCAATGACTGCTCCATCCATAATGGTGGAGCCCATACCAATCAGAGCTCCTTTTTTCACATGGCAGCCATGAAGGATCACATTGTGGCCGACTGAGACTTCATCTTCTAGAATCAAAGGAAACTCTTCATAAAGATGCAGTGTGCAATTATCTTGTACATTGCATTTTTCCCCAATGGAGATCGGTCCTTCATCACCGCGCAGAACTGCATTGAACCAGACGCTTGAATCTTTGCCGATTGTTACATTTCCTATGATTCTAGCCCCCGGCGCAATAAATACCGAGTTATCAATAATAGGTGTTGTTCCATCAAAAGAATAAATCATACATTCCCTCCTTATTATAAAGAAAGCGCTACCAATCTATTATATCATAATAAAGGGAGGTTACTGACAAATGAATAGACTTTGCAGGATATTGAATATTAGCGTTCCCATCATCCAGGGAGGAATGGGCAATATAAGCTCACCGCATCTGGCAGCCGCAATTTCAAATGCCGGGGCTCTGGGGATGATCGGAGCAGGTACGATGTCACCGCCAGAGGTTGAAGCAAAGCTAAAAACCGCGCTTGAAATGACAAACCGGCCCATAGCATTAAATATTGCTGTCAGTGTTTCTCCATATACAAAAGAGCTGATTGATTTGGCAATTAAGTATAAACTTCCTTCTGTTTCGCTGTCAGCCGGAAATCCTGCTCCATATATAGATTTTCTCCACAATAATGGAATAAAAGTGATGGCCGTGACAGGAGCAGTTAAACATGCAAAAAAAGCCGCAGCAGCAGGCGCTGATATTATAGTCGGCGAGGGTTATGAGGCTGCTGGCATCAATTCACCGCTGGAAATCACCACTTTAGCTTTGATTCCCCAGCTGGCAGATGCGGTAGAAGTGCCTGTCGCTGCAGCAGGAGGAATTGGTGACGGAAGGGGGATAGCCGCAATGATGGCCCTTGGTGCAGAAGGTGTCCAAATGGGAACACGTTTCATAGCTGTAAAAGAAGCGCCTTTTTCGGAGACGTACAAACAAAGGGTCATAAATGCAGGTGACCAGGAAACAGTTGTCATTGGAAGAAGTGTTAATAGAATACGGCGGGTATTGAAAAATCCATTTATTAAAGAGCTTTCTGATAAGGAAGAAAAAGGCATGTCACTTAGTGAATACAGCCGATTAACAGATGAAGAGCACCATATGATCGGAGCAATTTTGGGTGATGAAGAAAAAGGCTTTTGCAACAGCGGTCAAATTGCCGGCCTTATCAAGCGGGATTCCAGTGCAGAAGAGCTCATTAAAACAATGATTGGCGAAATGTTTCAAACCATTGACCGTCTTAAGAACTTAAAGGCTCTATGAGTATATGAAAGACATTGACCTTTTTTGCTGCAAAATGATAATATAACGTTAAATAAACGTCATTTTTTTTTGCGGCATGCTATTTTTAATAATATAATGTAAGCGATTACAAAATACGGGGTGCTGATAAAAATGAAACCAGGAATGGAGGCAGGACAGCAAGCTGAATACCAATGTGCTGTTACGAAAGAAATGTTTCCCTGTTTTGAGGGAGAAGTCATTCACCCTGTTTATTCAACTGTATCCATGGTGCATCATATGGAATGGACGGCAAGGAAACTGATTCTTCCTTATCTTGAAGAAAACGAAGAGGGGATGGGGACTGCAGTCATCATGAAGCATCTTGCTCCAGCAGCTGAAGGCAGTGTGATTACACTTCGGGCGGCCATAACTAAAATAACAGGCAGCCTGGTGACTGCTGAAATCAAGGTATATAGCGAAACACGTCTTATCGGTGAAGGCAGCGTCGTCCAAATTATTCTTCCGAAAAATGAGATTGCCAGAATTATAGACAACAGCAAAAATGGCTGACGCAATAAGAGCAGGGTTAGAACGCTGCACCCTGCGGCAGGACAATTAAAGAGAGAGCGCCTGCTCACGATTAAATAAAGGGAGGCATTCCTTGCCATTATAAGAAAAGGAGCTTACATAATGGATATATTTACCAGTATGCACGAACATGAACAGCTTGTGTTCTGCAATGATCCAGGTTCAGGACTGAAGGCTATCATTGCCATACACAATACAACACTGGGTCCGGCGCTTGGCGGCTGCAGGATGATGCCTTATCAAAACTTTGATGCGGCGCTTAATGATGTGCTCCGTTTATCAAAAGGAATGACATATAAATGTGCAGCGGCCGATGTAGATTTTGGGGGAGGGAAATCAGTTATTATTGGAGACCCGGTCAAAGATAAATCACCTGCATTATTTAGGGCATTCGGCCAATTTGTAGAGTCGCTGAAAGGCCGTTTTTACACTGGCACTGATATGGGAACAGCACCGGAAGATTTTGTGCACAGCAAAAAGGAAACCAATTGCATTGTCGGAATACCGAAAGAATATGGAGGAAGCGGTGACTCATCCGTTCCTACAGCTCTTGGTGTAATCTGCAGCTTAAGAGCTGTAAATCGGAGACTTTGGGGCAGAGATTGCCTGGAAGGCAAAACAATAGCGATACAGGGACTCGGCAAAGTCGGTTCCAAAGTAGCACATATGCTTTTAAAGGAAGGGGCGAGCTTATACGTAACAGATATCAATGAACACTCCGTGCATTCATTTCTTGAATCCTGCAAAGAGTTCTCAGGATCTGTTAAAGCAGTTTCCGGAGAGGATATTTACACTGTCCCTGCCGACGTTTTTGTGCCCTGCGCCCTCGGGGGGGTTATTAATGACCATACACTTGAAGTTCTGAAGGTAAAGGCCGTAGCCGGATCTGCGAACAATCAGCTGCTTTATGCACGGCATGGGGAGGCCTTAAGAGAACGGGGAATTTTATATGCACCCGATTATATTGTAAATGCCGGCGGTTTAATCCAGGTTGCCGATGAGCTTTATGGCCCAAACAATGAACGGGTTCTCAAGAAAACTCAAGGAATTTATAAATCTTTGCTAGAAATATTCGAAAATTCGGATAATAATTCTATCTGCACAGCAAAAGCTGCCGATCTGTTCTGCGAAAAAAAGATCCAATCAGGAAAGAATAGAAGCAGTTTTTTCTCTCACTATAAAAGGCCAAAATGGGATATTCATATTTAAAACTTAAACAGAGGAGGAAAACCGATGGATTGCCAATTCCCCATAATACAAATTATGGATGAAAATGGAAGCTTGGTTCTAGATGAGTTCAAAAATCAGATTTCCGGCGAATTTGTTAAAAAGGCCTATAAACAATTGCTTCTCGTCAGGAACTTTGACAGAAAAGCCATAAACCTGCAGCGGCAGGGGCGCCTTGGGACCTATGCGCCTTTTGAGGGGCAGGAAGCGGCACAGGTAGGGAGTGCGCTTGCTCTTTCAAATGATGATTGGATGTTTCCGACATACCGGGACCATGCTGCAAGCATCACATTCGGGCATTCACTTCCTAACGCGCTTTTATATTGGAACGGTCGCCTGGAGGGATGCCTCGCGCCTGAAGGAAAACATATTTTTCCTCCAGCTGTGCCTATAGCGACCCAGCTTCCCCATGCCACTGGAGCAGCTTTAGCAGAAAAACAGAGAGGTACAAAAAACGCTGCCATCGCTTATTTTGGGGATGGAGCAACTTCTGAAGGGGATTTTCATGAAGGAATGAACTTCGCCAGTGTATTTAAAGCGCCAGTAGTGTTTTTTAATCAAAATAATCAATTTGCTATTTCTGTACCAATCCGTAAGCAAATGAATTCAGAAACCATTGCCCAAAAATCAGTGGCCTATAATATTCCCGGCTACAGAATTGATGGGAATGACATTTTTGCCGTATATTTTTATACAAAAAAAGCGCTTGATCTGGCAAGAAATGGCGGAGGGCCAACACTGATTGAAGCAGTAACCTGGAGATACGGTGCCCATACAACAGCGGATGATCCAAAAAAATATAGAAACCAGGAAGAAAGCAATTTAAAAAGAACAAGTTTCGACCCAGTCCTGAGGCTGGAGCGCTATATGAAAAAAACAGGATTATGGGATGAAAGGCTGCTGCAGCAGGAGCTAGAGGAAATACACAATCAAATTGAAGATGCAGTGAAGGAAATGGAAGCATTTCCACCGGCAGATGTTAATGATCTGTTTGATCATGTTTTTGAAACAGCACCATGGAATATTCAGGAACAAAAAAATGGATATTTTAATCATTTAAGAGGTGAGACAATATGACTCCTGAAACAAAGATTACAGCAAACAAACTGACAATGGTTCAAGCGGTTACGGCCGGGCTGCGGATCATGCTTAAGGAAAATGAGGAAGTTGTAGTCCTTGGAGAAGATGTCGGGTTAAATGGCGGTGTATTCAGGGCTACAGAAGGCTTGCTTGAGGAGTTTGGAGAAGAACGTGTTATGGACACCCCCCTAAGTGAATCTGGTATCATCGGAGTTTCCATTGGCATGGCTGTTAATGGAATGAAACCTGTTGCAGAAATTCAGTTTCTTGGTTTTATTTACCCTGCCTACGAACAAATCATGACCCATGCCACCCGCATCAGAATGCGGACAAAAAGCAAATACACCGTACCCATGGTTATCAGGGCCCCGTATGGCGCCGGAATTCGGGCACCGGAAATCCATTCAGACAGCACTGAAACATTATTTACTCATATGCCGGGGATTAAGGTGGTTTGTCCCGCTACTCCTTATGATGCAAAAGGGCTGCTGATTGCAAGTATAGAAGATCCTGATCCAGTACTGTTTCTGGAGCCTTTAAAACTTTACAGATCAAGCCGCGAAGAAGTTCCGGAGGGGAAATACAGGGTGGAAATAGGCAAAGCAAAGGTAGTGAGGGAGGGACATGATCTGAGCATGATTGCCTGGGGAGCAATGGTTCCCCTGTGCTTAAAGGCAGCCGAAGAATTAATGGAAAAGGGAATCTCATGTGAAGTACTGGATCTCCGGACTCTTTATCCGCTGGACAGGGAAGCAATCGCAGCTACCGTCCAGAAAACAGGAAGAACCGTTATCGTCCATGAAGCACATGCAACTGGCGGCGTTTCAAATGATGTAATGGCCATCATAAATGATACATCATTTTTATACATGAAAGCACCAATCGAGCGTGTAACGGGCTTTGATGTTCCTGTACCGATGTTTGCCCTCGAGGAGCATTATTTGCCGACTACAGGAAGGATAATAAAAGCGGCAGAAAAGGCGGCACATTTTTAGTGAAAAGGAGGAATGTTGAAATGCTGGAAGTTAAATTGCATGATATAGGAGAAGGCATGACAGAAGGGGAGATCCTCCATTATTTTGTTAAAGCAGGTGAATCTGTACAGAGTGATCAGCCGCTTGTTGAGATTGTTACCGATAAAATGACAGCAGAGCTGCCTTCTCCAGGTTCCGGTATTATTAAAGAAATTTTGGTTCATCCTGGAACAACCGTTAAGGTAGGAACTACTTTAATGCTTATTGAAGGCATTGAAGATACAAAGGATAATGAAGGCAAAATGGAGGCTGGCGAAAAACATGCAACACAGCCCGCACCACTTAAACAGCTGGCAGAAAGTAAGGGGGACAGAATATTAGCTGCCCCGTATACAAGGAAAATTGCAAGAGAAAATGGAATCAGCCTCAAAGAAGTTTTAGGCACAGGTCCGGCAGGCAGAATTACTGATAAAGATGTATACATGTTTTTGCACAAAAAAGAAGAGAGAGGAAACAACTCTGAAATTGAAGAGTCTGTGTTTCAGCCTGTGCAAGAAAATACCCCTCAGCCAGCAAAACACCACTTGAAAAAAAGCATCCCATATAAAGGACGGCGCAGGCAAATTGCACAAAAAATGGCGCAATCACTTTATACCATTCCTCATGTTACTCACTTTGAAGAAATTGATATGACAGAGCTCCTTAGTTTATCTAAAGAAATTAAAAGTCTTGGCCAATCAGTATCAATACCCGCATTTTTTGTAAAAGCTGTATCACTTGCCCTTGCTGACTATCCTGTATTCAATGCAAAACTTGATGAAGAAAATGAATCAATAATTCTGGAAAATGAATATAACATTGGAATAGCAGCAGATTCCAAAGAAGGCTTGATTGTTCCTGTCATTTTGCATGCAAATAAAAAAACTATTAAAGAAATTGACACTGAGATAAAGAGTTTGACCAAAAAAGCACAGGAAAACACCCTTAAAATCAATGAATTAGCCGGGGGGACTTTTACACTCAGCAATGTTGGCCCGCTTGGCAGCATTGGAGCAACTCCTATCATTAATTATCCGCAAACCGGACTTTTGGCTTTTCATGCAACAAAAGAAAAACCGGCGGTTATTGGCGGAGAAATTGTAATCCGTTCCTTAATGAACATCAGCATGTCCTTCGATCATCGCGTGGCTGACGGAGCAACTGCGGTGGCTTTTACCAACCGGTTTAAGGAACTGATAGAGCACCCTATTCTTTTAGTATTGGAGCTGGTGTAATGGTTGTAGGGGAGCTGGCGCATGAACGGGATTTAATCATAATCGGCGGCGGCCCGGCTGGATATACAGCTGCCATTCGGGCTGCCCAGCTAGGCAGAGAAGTTACTTTGATTGAAAAAGAGGTGCTTGGCGGCATTTGTCTGAATAGAGGGTGCATTTCATCAAAATTTTTCTCCCACTTGGCTGAAAAAGTTGAAGAGCTAAAGCATAACAATGATATTGGCATTATAATGAATGGGTTTTCCCTGGATTATGATCAGTCTTTAATTTATAAAAAAACGGTCATATCAAAGCTGCAAAGAGGGGTGGAATCATTATGCCGTGAAAATAAAATAGAAGTAATATTCGGATCCGCCTCCTTTTTAGCCGCCGACAGAATTGGCGTCGAAAATGGAGATGACTTTGAAATTTATACGTTCCAGAAGGCAATTATTTCAACAGGAAGCAAAATAATAAAAAGTCATGACATAGATGGACTTAATAATATTTTAGATGCAAGGTCACTATACGAAATCAAAGATATACCGAAGGACATTGTCATTAATGGCGATGACTATATCGCCATTGAGGCAGCATTCAGCTACAAAGCGCTAGGAACTGATGTATACCTTGTCATTAGCGGAGAAAATTTCCCCCATCTGGATGTATCTATCAATAAAGAGCTAATAAGGCAGCTAAAGAAAGCAAAAATTAAACTTTATAAAAATTTTTCTATTGTATCCGTTACCGCGATCGGCGACAGGCTTTTAACAGCGTTTAAATCTAATAGAGGGGATAAGGCAGGGATAGAGGCTTCCCATGTGTATATCCAGTCAGTATTAAAGGGGAATACTGAAAATATGGGGCTTGAAAGAATTGGCATCAAGATGGATAAAATGGGCTTTATCACCACAGATAAAGAATGCAGGACCAGTATATCGAACATTTTTGCATGCGGCGATGTTACCGGTGGCAGACAGCTTGCGTCTAAAGCAATTAAACAGGGAAAAACAGCTGCCGAAGCTTGCGCTAATAAGCCAACAGAATGGAATGATATTTTAATACCGCACATTATACACAGTCAGCCGCCTATTGCCTATGTAGGTTTAACGGAGCAGGAAGCCGCCTCTCAGGGTTACAGGCTGAATATCGGACAATTCAGTGCTGCAGCTAATGGCTATGCGGAAATTACCGGCAATAAAGATGGATTAACAAAGGTTATCACTGATCAAGAAACTGACTTGATTCTGGGTATTCATCTATATGGCAAGCAAGCTTTTGATTTAATTGCTTCAGCAGCGGCAGCTATGGAAATGGCTGCAAGGGATGAAGATATTAAATTTCCAATATACCCGCATCCAAGCGGCAGCGAGGGGCTGCTTGAGGCAGCAGAATCCCTGATTCACCAGGCGATTCACCAGCCTCCTAAAAAAGAAAGAGTAAAAGGATAATTACAAAGGGGCTCATCAGCTGATGAGCCCCTTTTGTTAATATTTTATACTTCGAAATCATAAAGAAAGCACCTTGAAAAGGTTTTTTCCTGTATTAGCCAGAATAATAAGTTATAAATCAAAAAAGTTAGGAGAAATCGAAATGAATGCATTTGTTTATGCATGTATAACCCCCCATGGCGGAGAAATCATTCCTGAATTAAAAGGAGAATTTCCGGAGAGAATGTCAGTTACCCGCAGCAGTCTATTTACGTTAGGGGAAGAAATGGCACAAGCAATGCCAGATTCACTCATTGTCTTGACACCCCATGGAACAAGGATAAATGGTGTCTTTTCTATCAGTGATTCTGAGTACATGGAGGGAGTTGTTGAAGAAAATGGATCATCTTTTTCCATGAAGATTACCATTGACAGAGACCTTGCAAAAAACATTGCGAAAAAGGCTGCCGAAGCTGGAATTAAAGCAGGAACGATAAATTTTGGAACATCTGCAGGCCCTTTTTCATGTATACAGCTTGATTGGGGTGCGATTGTACCTCTCCGATTCATGCCTGAGGTTCCGGCTGTCATCATCACGCCTTCGAGGGAATTGGCATTTAAAGATCACTTGGTGTTCGGAAGGGTTTTAAAAATGGCGGCACTGGCTTCAAAAAAGAAAATTGGACTAATTGCCAGCTGTGATTGGTCGCATACGCATCAAATGAGCGGGCCATACGGATTTCATGAAGATGCTGCCAAGCTTGATGAAGAAGTCAAATCATTGTTAGAAAAGAATAAAATTGAAGAAATGCAGGAATTCAGTACAGAACTTATTGATAATGCTAAACCGGATGGCATATGGCAGACACTTATTTTGGCAGGAGCAATCCCGTCAAATGAAAGAGAAATTAAGGTTCTATCATACGAAGCACCTACGTATTTTGGTTTAATCAGTGCAGCAATATATCCTAAATGATTCAGGGTGTATAAACAGACATCCCCGCTGGCATTACTTCATATCCAGCAGGGACTTTTGCATAAGATCAGATTGCATGAAGCGGCATCCGTATACTGAAGGCAGTAAGATCATCATTTGACGTGCAGGCGATTATACCGCCATGTTTTTCTATGATTTTTTTACAGACGAAAAGACCAATCCCTGTACCCAGTTCCTTGGTCGTAAAAAAGGGTTCGAAAATTGTTTTTATGTGCTCTGCGGCAATGACAGGCCCATTATTGGAAATAATAATCATGCCTTCCTTTTCTTCAGAAAAACCCTTCACCAGAATGTTTCTGGGCTTTGTCTGAGTTTTCAGGGCATCAATGGAATTTATGAATAAGTTAAGAAGAACCTGTTTCAGCTCTTCTTCATTGGCCTCTATCATCAAATGCCTGTCAATATCGATTGATACATTAATATCGTTATCTGCAAGACTTGGGTATGTGAGCATCTGTATATCTTTAAAAAGATCCGCAATAGAGATGGTGTCTCTTGTATTTTGGTTAATTTCTGCTTTTGATGTATGGAGAAATTGGGTAATCCTGAAATTGAGCTGATTGAGCTCATGCTCAATAATATCCAGGTATTTAATGTCCGGATGCTCATTTTTCAATATTTTATTAAACCCCATTACAGCTGTAAGCGGATTTCTGAATTCATGAACGAAGCTTGACGAAATCTGGCCGAGAACTGCCAGCTTATCTTTATGGTTTTCACTGATGAAAAGATTTTTTTCTTTAAGTTCCTGATTTTGCAGATTAGTATAATAAGAAACAGCATGATAGCAGAATAGATTAAAAAGATGATTAATTTCATCAATAATTTCCTGTAATTCAGCAGCAGATATTTCTGATCGGATAATATTCTTTACTATAATGCTTCTACCCAGGTCAACGTTATAAACGAAGTCCCCGATATTAACATGTGCTTCAAGACGTTCGTGGGCCACTTTATTAGCAAGGTCTTTAAGTTCATTCTGCGACAGTTTACCGGAAATGCCGGCTACGATAATTTGATACATGCTTGATCCGTTTTCCAGGATTTTTTCAAGATAGGGATCGTGCTCATCCTTCTTGGCAGATTCAAACCACTCGGATAAAAAAACATCCTGCTGTTTTACCAGGTGCAGCGCAGCCAACTGATTGTAATCCTTTTTTCTTGAAGACGACTCCATTTTCTCCACCACTTCCCCGAAAAATACGATCGATAAATAATATAAAGGTATTCGACAAACTTTTTAATTATCCTTCAAGTCAAGATGCTTTTTAGATAATTAAATAGGTAAATAGGCAGAAAGCTGGTCTGGTTTACTCCATTATGGGGGTTCTGTTGATTGGAGCATTTTTTTAGGCTGTTTTCGTAAACCTTTTTTGTTGTGGAACAAGCTGGTTAATTTCCGCTTCAGGACGCTCCAATCAACCTGACTTAACAATGAGATCACCTCACAGAACACATAAAAGAACAATCTTTAAGAAAAAGCCCTTTTAATAATCCTCCATGACAGCAGCTCTCGATTTTGTTTTTGAATGCCGGGAATGCAGACTGCATATTATGGTACAAAGCACAAGATGGAGGAAGGGAGATATGGCTTGAAAAGTAAACGAAATGTTTCGGTGCTTCTATTTATAGTCTTAATTATGGCCCCTGCCTTTTATTTAGAGAATTCCTCTTCTCAAGAATTGAAGTCAAATCCGTTATTGATTGGCCAGGGAAGCGGTGAAGCTGCTAAAACGGCTGCGGCTGTCCCTGCAGAAAAACATTTGAAAAAGAACTATATCATGGAATTGGATGAAAGGCTGGTAAACACAAGCCAAGAAGCCGGCTACAGGGTAGAAACTTACCGGGAATATGAAATATATAAAAATCAGCAAGGGGAGGTTAAAGAAATCGTACCTACTGCACATTATGAGTATATCCGATATAAAATTTATAAGTAAAGCTGGCTGAAAAGCCAGTTTTTTTTTGCTGATATTCCAGTATTATTATCCGGCATGCATTTAAGTTCTTCCTTGTCTCGCAGCAAGAGGGCTTCCTGCCTTAACAAGCTTTTAGAACAAATCGAAAAATAGTCCTTATAATATAGCAGAAGCGAACTTGCAACATTTATACTGAAAACGATCTTGCTATATACATAGTATCCAAATAAAAGTCTGAATCTTTTTACAATTTGTTTAATGAATGTTTTTCCTTATTCTTTATAATTAAACTAATTTAAGCATCCTGTATACGAAATTATTGAAGAAATCGTTTTCTTTGATTGCCAGGAAAGGAGGGTATAATCTTTAGCGGAAATTTCAGATTCTAATTTTGAATTAGAGGAGGCGAAGCCATGAAAACACAAATTGAGCATAACGGCATTGTTACTTTGACAAGTGAAGCTGCGAATGAACTCCAGGGGAGCAGCTTATGGAATGATGACTTGAGGCCTACCACTGCTAAGGAACATTCCTGGAAAGGAATAAACTTTGCTACGTTATGGATAGGAATGTGTTTATGCATTCCAGCCTATACGATGGCCAGCGGCATGATAACGCTGGGAATGAACTGGTGGCAGGCCATTGGCACTATTTTCCTCGGCAATGTTATCGTTCTTATACCCATATTGCTTAATTCTCACGCAGGTACAAAGTTCGGAATTCCATACCCTGTATTTGCAAGGCTTTGGTTTGGAGATAAAGGGGCACACATCCCTGCACTGGCACGGGCCATTGTAGCTGCAGGCTGGTTTGGCATCAATACTTGGATAGGCACCGGTGCCATTGATACATTGCTTTCTGCATCATTCCCTGCATGGGCAAATCTTTCAGGCCATACCGCCATTGTGTTTGCTCTTTTCTGGGCTTTGAATGTTGGAGTTGCCTATAAAGGCCCTCAAACCATGAAACTTTTAGGAACCATTGCAGCGCCTGTTGTGGGAATATCAGCTATCATCCTTTTAATCTGGGCTTTTACTCACGCAGGAGGCTGGGGCCCCATTCTTGATAAACCTTCAAAGTTCACAACAGCTTCCTCGTTCTTTAAAGTTTTTTTCCCTGCATTGACCGGTGTAATTGCATTTTGGGCAACACTGGCACTTAACATCCCGGATTTCTGCAGGTATGCGCGAAGCCAAAAATCACAAATGATAGCCCAAACGGTATCCCTTCCCTTAACAATGACCATTTTTTCATTCATAGGAATTGCAGTCACTTCCGCTACTATCGTTGTATTCGGTCAGGCAATATGGGATCCTGTCTCCTTGATTGCCAAGTTTCCTCCCTTCGTGATTTTACTGGGAACCATTGTTATTGTGCTGTCTTCTTTAACCATTAATGTAGGCGCGAATGTGGTGGCTCCTGCCCGCGCCATAGAAAACTTGTATCCTAAACGAATAACATTTGGCATCGGAGCCCTTATTACAGGATTGTTTGCCATTTTGCTGCAGCCCTGGTATATCATGTCGAATTTCGGCAATTATATTTTTGGATGGCTTGGTACCTATGGCGCCCTGCTTGGCCCGATAGATGGCATTGCAATCGCGGACTACTGGCTTGTCCGGAAAAGGAAGATGGCGCTGACTGAACTATATCAGAAAAATGGCAGATATAATTACCAGTCAGGCTATAATAAAAATGGCATATATGCTCTCTTAATCGGAGTAGCGATTCCTGTTCTTGGATTGTTGATACCTGGCCTCAGGTTTTTATGGGATAATGCATGGACTTTCGGACTCTTCATATCCATTTTTGCATATACCCTTTTAATGAGAGGAGACCAAAGTATTCTTCGAGCAGAAGAATATGATAATATGACAATTTACAAAAGAGGGATAGAGGCAGGCAGCAGTACTGAACAAAATGATTCTGTTATCAGCAAATAAATGAAGTGAATAAAAAGGGGGTACGGAATGTTACCATTTCGTACCCCCTTTTTCGGCAATCTGAAGCATTCTAATAAAGGTGCTTTTATTCATTCATATAAAGAGAGACTTGTAATTTTTATCCTTATCAGGAGCTGGATTTTTGTCTACCAGTGCCAATTCGGCCCGGGATGACAGCATGGTATATGTCTTGGTCCGCAGATAATATGCTCATGGCAGCAAACATTCATACAGGATTCGGTATGCGGGAAATAATGCTGATGCATAAAAACCTGCTTGTTTACTGTAGTAGTATGACTTGGGTGAATATGCGGCACAATATGCGGATATATATTTGTATTTACATAGTTTTGAGCGGGATCATAAATTGGCGGATCCTCTTGGGCAGGGGCTATATGCGGCGGGCAATACACCGGCCCACATTGAGCATGATGCTGGTGACATTGATCGTGATAATACATGGGAACAACACCCTTTCTTTATCGTTTGGGTTTTACTTACAAAAACAGCATATGTGGCTGACTGTACGTCTGCTCTGATAAAAATGCCTAATTGTGTGTGCAGAAAGCCATTAATTTTTCTTCCTATGGGTTTCCCGCAAGTAGCGGAATTATAATTTTTACGTTAATTTTCTATTAAAATCGTTCCTATAATACGAATAATTCAAATTGGTATAAACCATAATAAACTTAACAAAAACTTGCAGGATAATACTAAGAGAACATGGAACATAAATAGTAGAGTGGAATTTTGGCTGCCTGAACTAAAGGTTTATGTCTCCAATCCGTCGAGTGAAAGTTAAAAAACGCAAAAAAGGGCTCATATGCCTAATAAGAGGAGTGTCACATAAATGTTTTCAAAATCAGATCTTTTAAAAGTTTTGGAAGGAAACAGGAGGCTGACGGTCCGTACCATAGAATGCTTTCCTGAAAAAGATTTATTTCATTTTTCAGCGACAGAAGGAATGCGTCCTTTTTCAGAGATGATCATCGAAATTTTGGGTATTGAACAAGCATATGTGCGAGGTATCGCTTTAGACAAATGGGAGTGGGAACCAGGCAGCCTTAAAACTTCTGCAAAAGAAGAACTTTTATCTGCATGCCATAAAATCAGAAGTGAAACGCTCAAGCTTTGGGAGGAGATCACAGAAGAGCGGCTTTCCACTGTAGAAAAAGATCCCTTTTTTGAAGCTCCGCCAACAAGCCATTTAAGCCGGATGCTATACAGTCTTGAAAATGAAATCCACCATCGCGGGCAAGGATTTGTTTATCTAAGATGTCTTGGCATTGAACCTCCAGCTTTTTATGAACGCTAAAAATGGATATATAAAAGCACAGCGAATAGCCCGCTGTGTTTTTATATGCTCAAATCATGCAAGTTAAAAGCTAAAGAGTTCGTTTCCATTTCCCAATGATTTCTTTTAACTGGCGCATATTCTGTTGTAACTGCCTGAAGCGATGCCCATTGGCCCCTGAAGGATGCGGGAAACCATACATATAAAAATGATTGGGCAATTTTTTCTTATTCGCCAAGTCTGTAATCACAGCTTCAGCCGCTTTTCCAAGAGGTATAACCAGAAGCTGATGTTTCAGCGTTTCTAATTCGTTTGGAAAGCAGTTAAAGGCATATGCTGATAACACGGAGGAACTGGAAATCTTCGGGATATGCCCTGTATAATTTTTATTCCGGTAAAATGCAGGGTGCTTAATTACTGATGTGGTGTGGAGAAGGCTTCTATTTTCATGAAACAGGGAAGATGACGCATCTAATTCCACTGCTTCGGGAATACCGCAGTCATCGAGCATGGTGATTAAATTTCGTCTCATTGAACCAGAAAAACTAGCAGCCATTTTTACCTCTTGAAAAATCTGCATGTCTTCCATTCCTTCAGAAACCCTCAATTTAGCTTCCTGAAAGGCTGTTTTCATTTGTGTCCAGCCAGGTGTTATGCCAACAATTGCAATTTTGGCTTCTATATTGATAAATTCATTATGGGGGGAATAGTAGATTTCCAGGTCCCGATCCTTATGGAGAAGAAATTGCTCAGTAAGCAAGTCTTCTTTTGTGAATGTTTTATCAGATGGCAGAGCATCAATTTTTGATAGAAAGTTCATACCGCCTATCCCCCTAATAGTCAAGAAAAGCTATAAATAAGTTATACCACTGAAATAGGGGACATATACCTTAACGCCCAAATATCTATTTAAGGAGAAATGATAATGAAAAAACCCTTTCCTGTTTTAGAAACAGATCGCCTGATATTACGGCAGGTAATAGATAGTGATAAGAACGATATGTTTGAATATTTGTCTGATCCCCGGGTGATGCAATATTACGGAATGGAGCCATTCACTGAGAGTAAAAGCATTCAATCAGAAATAGATTGGTATTCTTCTATTTTTAGTGAAAAATCAGGAGTGAGATGGGGGATTTGTTTAAAAGATGATGGAAAGATGATTGGCAGCTGCGGATTTCATAACCGTGAGAGTAAACACTTCCGTGCAGAAATTGGCTATGAGCTGCATCATGACTATTGGGGAAAAGGAATTGCAAAGGAAGCACTAACCGCTATACTTTTATATGGTTTCACTGAACTGAAACTAATGAGAATACAGGCATTCATTGAGCCCGCAAATGATTCTTCCCGCAGTTTGGTAAAAAAACTTGGTTTTAAAGAAGAAGGTTTATTGCGGAAATATGAATATACGGTCGGAAAATTTGATGATTTATACATATATTCACTTTTAAAAGGTGAAATGTAAAAGAATGAAATAATGTGTAGTGAAGATTTCTCCCTTTTTCAGAGGAGTATTAATAAATGCAGTTACCTGTTCCTGCTGCATACTTTTTTTAATATCTGCGGTATAGAAGGTCAGGCAACCTGTATATATAGCTGTAAACAGATACAGATTACGGGATTACGGGTGTAAATGTATTTTTAATGAATCAAAGAAACGGAAAAATTTCTGGTCATAGAATATAATAAGAAGATCGAGAGATGCAAAATGAATATTAAAAGAGGGATATATATGGACCATGAAACTACTTTATCTTTTGAAATGCAAATTGGCAGGCAAAAGCCCAGCACAATAAGAAATAAACAAACATCTTGCCCATTTTGTAATACATCTGATTTGGAAAATATTATTGACAGAGAAGGTGACATTATCCTTCTAGAAAATAAGTTTCCAACTCTGAAGAACACTTTCCAGACTGTGCTCATTGAAACGAACCAGTGCGATGGGGAGTTTTCGGATTATCCTAGAGAACATTTACATAAATTAATGAGATTTGCTTTCAGGAAGTGGGAGGATTTCGAGCAATCCGGCAATTATAAATCTGTCCTATTGTTCAAGAACCAGGGACCTTATTCCGGCGGTACCATAAGCCATCCGCATATGCAGATTGTCGGCTTAAAGCATGTTGACTATAAAGAAAATATTTCAAATAAAAATTTTGAAGGTACAGCCATCTTGAAAACTGAGGATGTTGAATTTAATATTTCCACTAATCCTATTATGGGTTTTTACGAATTTAATGTTTCTATTCAGGATATAAAACATGTTGAAAAAATGGCAGATTGTCTGCAAAAAGGCGTTCACTATTTAAAAAATCACTTTCGCTCTAAAATAGAGAGCTATAATTTATTTTTTTACAAGATAAATGGTTCGTATAAGGGTAAAATTGTGCCCCGTCATGTTGCATCGCCTTACTTTGTCGGTTATAAAATCCCTCAGGTTTCGGATGATATTGAACTAATCGCCAACCAGGTTACGGAAATATATTTTCAGGGTGAAATTTAATCCATTAAACTTATTAAGGAAGTGTTATCATTAAAACTGATGTTAATATAAAAAACAACGGGAAAGAAACTATAGATTCGAAATACATACAGCAGCATTTAGCAAACGAGCGGACTTATCTTGCTTGGGTCAGAACGAGCATTACAATTATCGGTGTTGGCTTTCTAATTACGAATTTGCATTTTTCCACGCTTTCAAAACTGTTAATGGGAGACGTTTTTGCTGCCATAATCGGAATAGGCTCAATTACAGCGGGAATAGCTGTATTAATTCTCTCGAGCTTCAGCTATTTTAGAAAAGGGAAAGACATTAATCAGCAGACCTTCCGTTTTTCCAATAAACTTATCATTTTTCTTTCAATTTCATTGTTAATCATTTTTCTTTTATTTTGCGCCTATTATCTGGTTGCGTGGGGACTGCTGTAATTACATGATTTACCTGATGTGACAGAGTAATTAAGCAAAGGAGGCGCACCGCCCCCATATTGGGGGAAAATCAGCCCCTTGTTCAATAGCAAAGGAGGAGAGTTAGTGATAACCTATCCAACATTGAAAAATAAAGGAGTTATTGGGATTACTGCTCCTTCATCAGGCATCAGCCAGGATTTGCACAAAATGTTTCAGCAATCAGTGAGACGGCTAGAGGAACAAGGATATAATGTTATATGCGGAGATACGGTTTGGACACAGGAAAAGGCAAAATCTGCATCTGCATTAAAACGCGCTTCTGAATTTAACAGCATGATGATGGACAATGGCATTGATATGATTTTTCCTCCCTGGGGCGGGGAGCTTCTGATTGAGATTTTGGAACATGTCAATTTTGATCAAATGAAGAAAAAATGGATTCTCGGCTATTCGGACACTAGCGCCTTGCTTTTAGCAACCACCTTGTCAACAGGTATTGCGACTGCTCATGGTACGAATTCTGCCGACCTAAGGGGACAAATTTGGGACGATACTACAGCAATGTGGGAGAAAGTGTTAGCTCTGGCACCAGGTGAAAGTATCACACAGTTTTCCTCGGAAAAGTATCAGAAAGCATGGCAGCATGAAAATCCTACAAAATGTGTATTTCACCTGGAAGAAGAAACTCTTTGGAAAACAACTCCAAATAAAAAAGCTGAAGCGGAGGGGCGCTTGCTGGGAGGATGCATAGATATTATCAGGCATCTGGTTGGAACTCCCTTTGGAAATGTCGCAAATTTCAGGAAGAAATACACTAATACTGAACCCTTGCTGTGGTATTTCGAAAATTGTTCATTATCTGCAACAGATCTCAGAAGATCTTTGGTACAAATGAAGCTTGCAGGATGGTTCAACGATTGTTCAGCTATTTTATTCGGAAGAAGCGCTGCAAATGCTTCAGTCGATAATTACACAGCCAAAGATGTCTATTATGACCTTTCAAGAGAGCTAGACATTCCAATTGTATATGATATAGATTGCGGGCATATGCCGCCTCAATTGACCTTTATTAATGGTGCCTATGCGAGAATTGAATCAGAAAGCGGTAAAGGAAAACTTGTTCAGCATTTTATTTAAACATCCTTTTTACTGGCTGAGTAGAAATGTTTACTATTTATTCTCAATATATGGACAGTGGACCATTCTATTTAATAGAATAATAGATGAGGAAAATGAAAGATAACCGGAAATATAAAAACTGAGAATAAGAGGCAGGAACAAAAAGTTCCTGTCTCTTATTTCAGGGAACATCATACTTAAAAGAGGGGGAGTAACATGATACGCTTTGGGATTGTGGGTACCAATTGGATCACAGACAAATTTTTAGATGCAGCTAAAAGCGCTGAAGACTTTATCCTCACAGCAGTTTATTCAAGAACTCAGGAACGGGCTGATGAGTTTGCCCGAAAATACGGAGCAGAACACACATTTACGGATCTTGCAGCCATGGCGAAAAGCGATGTAATAGATGCTGTATACATTGCGACTCCAAATTCACTTCATGCAGATCAAGCCACGCTATTTATGCGTAATAAAAAGCATGTCTTGTGTGAAAAACCCATTGCTTCTAATGCATTAGAATTACAGAATATGATTGAAACAGCAAAAAAATATGATGTCCTTTTAATGGAAGCCATGAAGTTTAGTTTTCTTCCAAACTTTCAGGCACTAAAAAAAAATTTACATCGAGTTGGCAAGGTAAGAAGGTATTTTGCGAATTATTGCCAGTACTCTTCCCGGTACGATTCTTATAAAGAAGGAATCGTATTAAATGCATTTGACCCTGCCTTTTCAAATGGGGCGTTAATGGACATAGGAATTTACTGCATTTATCCAATGGTTGCTCTATTTGGCCGCCCAATGCAAGTCATAGCAAATGGCCTGCTTCTTGAAACAGGTGTAGATGGCGAGGGAAGTGCCATGTTCAAATACAATGAAATGGATGCAGTCATCATGTATTCAAAAATTACAGATTCTTCTTTGCCTTCAGAAATTCATGGAGAAGAAGGCACCATAATCATTGACAGAATATCTACACAGGATAAAATTGAATTCCATTCCAGAAGCAATCTTAAAGTAGATATTTCTGCAGAACAAAATAAGCATACGATGTATTATGAGATTCAGGAATTTATTAATCTCATTAAAAATGGAAAGCATGAATCTGATAAAAACACCTTTGAAAATTCTTTGATTACAATGGAAATTTTAGATGAAATCAGAAAACAAATTGGTGTCATTTATCCGAGTGACAAGTAAATTAGCGGGAAAATAGATGAGCTTTTTATGACACTTTTTTTGCTTTTATGTTTGAGTTAGTACGATCGGCGGAGGGCTGGCATGAAAGAGCCTTTAAGAACGATTTCAGCAGGGAATTTCATCAGAAGAAATAAGGACCTGGCGGGATTTGAACCCGCAAGATGCACGGCAGTTATATCAGGATAAGTGCGGGCTGCTCTTCCATTTGAGCTACAAGTCCATATTGATAGCTTGCTCAATGCAACTGAAATATATTCACGAATAGAATGTTCGAAAAGGATTTTTCTTCTTTAATTAAATGAAAATGAAAGTAAATTTGATGATTTTGGAGCGGGGAGTATGGCATCAACAATACCTGAAAAAATACAGCATATCGCTTCACCAGGTGACCGGAAGTTTTTTCATACATTAAAAGATGTTTTGCCGGATGATTATACCATATACTACAAAGCAGAAATTGGGGATAGACTTTTTGACTTTTTAATTATTGGCCCTCACTTAGGAATACTGGTTCTATCTACAACCGGTATTACAAATAAATCCCTTCTATCAGTGGGGGATGATCAATGGCATTATCTGGACGCATCAGGACAAAAAAAAATTATGGAAAATCCGATGACACAGGCAAGAAGCCAGATGGATGAAATAGTAAGTTTGTTGAGCAAGGATAATAACTTGCTTCATCTTGAAGGTAAGTACCGCTTTCAGCTGAAAATCCCATATGGCTGCGGTGTTGTTTTTACCAAAATGAATGAGCATGATTTTATGGCAGCCGGACTTTATTCACTGATGGATCCTTATTTGTGCTTTATGAGTGAAGAACTTGATAAAGATGAAGCCGGATTCTCCATAGACAAGTTCACGGATAAATTGTTTGATATGATTACAGTGTCTTTTCGTCTGTCAAAACCGCTGAAGAAGGAAGAAATCGGGGCAATTTCATACCATTTATTTCCTGAATTGAAGGAGTATGTGCAGGGAAATGATTCGCCTGATGAAACTCTTTTTCTATCCCCGCACACTATTAAAAACCCGCTATCAAAACAGAAGAAAAGCAGGAAAAAGGAAAGCGTGCCTTTTGACATCTGTGAATATACAAAAAATTTATCCAAAAATTATCCTCATTGGAATATCCTTATCTTGGCTTTTAATAGAAAAACTGCTCAAAACCTGCAGCAGCAAATGAATATTATCCTAAATGAACCTGAAGATTTATTTGATTTTGATTTCACCACCCAGAATATTGAGAGTCCTAAAAATCATCAGAACATTAAAGTCCGGCATTTTCATTCTTGGATGAAATCCGAGTTGAAGGCCAATGAAGCAATAGTGTTCAGCTCAAAAGAAATTTTGCTTCAGTTTAAAAAAAATTTTCCAGAATATGATGCTATTTTTATTAAAGAAAGCCAGCTATTTAAAGCAGAACAAATTGAATTCATTAAAATGCTTGCAGGAATTACTCAAGTGTAATAAAAAAGGAAAAAAACTGAACCCGTAACGCTCAGTTTTTTTCCTTCTTAAAACGTTCATGAATGTTGTTATATTTCATAGTTCCTGCTTCACCGAATTCGTAAAGTTCAAGAGACAGGGCGAGGTAGCGTTTTTCCATTAAAGAGGAAAAATGTTTTTTCATAATTTCAAACATATCCGCACAAACCGCCTTTTTATCTTCCTCGGACCGTCCTGATCCTATTTTACATACAGCATGCACAAAAGCATAGTCTTCCTCGCCATCTGCAATAAGATATTCTTTTAGTTCAATGGCCCTCAGGCGGATACCCCCAACAGGGAAGATGGATGCTCTAGCTATCAATGACTTACTGATTTTCTCAAGCAGGAAGGGGATATTCGCTTCTTGTTTGATGTTATCTGTGTATTCAATAATAATATGCGGCATTCGCTCCTCCTATTAACGTTCGGCTATTTCCTTTTCCTTTACAATCGTGTTTAACAGTTTTCCAATTCCCTCAATTTCACAAATGACTTCATCTCCGGCTTTAGTATCGACAGATCCTTTTGGTGTTCCTGTCAGTATCAGATCGCCGCAATTTAATGTCATAAAACTGCTTAGATATTCAATTAATGCCGGTATTCCGAAAATCATATCCTTTGTGGAACCTTCTTGTGTAACGGAGCCGTTTACATAAGTCCGCAGCGTGAGGTTCTCAGGGTCTTCGATATCCATGGCATCTACGATCCAGGGACCAAGGGGTGTGCAGGTATCACGATTTTTCACAATCAGGTTTGGTCTGTAGTAATTTTCAAGATAGTCACGAACGGCATAATCGTTCGCAATAGTATAGCCTGACACATAATTGTAAGCATCACGGGCTTTAATATTCTTTCCCTGCCTGCCAATGACGGCTGCAAGTTCACATTCATAATGCATAAAGCTGACATTGTCCGGGCGAATGGTAATTCCCCGGTTCCCGATAAAGGTATTAGGGCCTTTAAGAAAAATAAGCGGTTCTGAAGGAGGTTTAAAATCCAGCTCCATGGCATGATCCGCATAATTCAGTCCCAAAGCAAAAACAGTGTTCGGCACGATTGGCGGGAGCCATACCACATCCTGCTCAGAAACAAGGCTGCCGTCCGGCAAAACTAGATAGCCATCTTTATATATAGCTTCATGAATTTGTCCTTTATAGGCAACACGCGCTCTTTTCATTGTGACCCCTCCTTTTGAAGAGAGTCATCCGGCTGCAGCATGTTTTCAATAAACCCAATTTTCTCGATGGAAATTTTTACTATGTCGCCTCTTTTTGCGATAGGAGGATATGCAGGAACACCGGCAAGCAAAACATCACCCTGATACAGTGTCATGAAATTTGTAACATCGGCTAATAGCTGTGAAATGGGACGGACTAATTCACTTGTGTGATTTTGCTGCTTGAGTTCACCATTTAAGTAAACGGAAATGAGAAGGCTGTCAGGATCTTCAATGTATTCCCTGTCAATGACCCAGGGGCCGGCAGGGCAAAAACCATCCTGTATTTTCTCTTTAATGGCGGGTCTATAAAAGCTTTGATGGGGGATGCTGACATCGTTCACAATTGTGTATCCTGATATATATTCATAGGCTGTTTCACGTGATATTTTATAAGCTGTTTTTCCAATAACAATTCCAAGAGCGGCCCCCATGGAAAGCCCATCCTCACCATCTGGAAAAGGTATCGGCGAATTACAGGCTATCAGGGTATTGGCAGGCTTAATATATAGCACGGGAGCTCTTGGAGGTATGCCGTAAGGAGGAGCGGAGGTGTTTATCGAATTCAGGTCTTCATGGTAGTTGAACATGGTTCCATATACAGTGCCTGTTATCGGCACGTCTAACGCTGTTTGTTTTATAGAAAGAGATTTACCATTTAAGAATATTGTGCCGGATTTGGGATCGGCTTTAACCTTTTGCCGCTGTTTCATCCCTGAGAATTTCACTTCTGCACATTTCAAAGAATTCACATCCTTTTCGAAAAGACTTTTCTACATTGAATACGGATAAAAAGCCCGCTTTGAATTGAAAGTTGAATGGGTTTCGGAAAAGTTTTTTTCTTTGGCTGTTTTCGTAAACTTTGTTGCTATGAAACAAGGGGTTGATTTCCGCTCCAGGATGCTTCGCTCCAATCAACCTGCTATTACAATGGAATTGCCTCGAGAACTATTTAAGTAACAAAGTTCTTTAAGAAAAGAGCCTTTTCTTTTTAATATAATGCAATACCGTTTAACATTCAAACTTTTCTAAAAACTCTTTATCTGTGTTGACTGGCAGCAGTAGATTGCAAGAAACTTTTCAATTTGCTCTTTCTAAAAGATTGTTGTTTTTTAATGAGTTCTGTGAGGCGGTTCCATGTTTAATCAGGTTGATTAAAGTAAGCATGTGGAGCGCAAATCAGCCATCTTGTTCCAAAGCAGCAAGGTTTACGGAACAGCCTCTGCTCTTGGTATCCCCGAATGGATTATTTTCGAAAGACTGAATAAGATGCCAGGCGCTCTTTGAAAGATAGCGATTTTCAAGCCAGATTACAGCAGATTCTGATATAAGAGGTGTATCTTTTATCTTCATAATGTAAAGATTCTCCATTTTTATGGACTGTAAAGCGGATTGCGGGACTATAGTTGCTCCGACTCCGCTTGCAACTAAGGATAAGATCATGAAAGGGTCGGGACATTCACAGATAATATTCGGATGTAGCCCTTTTTTTATGAATTCATTCAGTACCAATTCATACTGGCCTGTGCCATTTATTCTATGCAGCAATAGGAGGGGAAAGGCAGAAATTTGTTTTAATGTAATGGATTCTTCGGTTGGGGCCCGAGTCTTCCATTCTTGCGGAAGAACGAATATATAAGGCTCCTTTGGCAGATGTATCATTGAGAATCCTTCGCCGGCTATCGGGAGCCGGACGACAGCGAGTTCAATTTCTCTTTCTTTTAAAAGCTCGCCGATTTGATAGGTATCTCCCTCTCTCAGCTGAAAGCTTACTTGAGGATAATTTTCCCGGAAGGAACGGATACGGGAAGCAAGGTGGGAAAAGCAAGATTTATTGGCGCCGATGGTTAGGACTCCTTTGAAGCCCTTGGACATTTCCTTTACCTCTAGAATGGTATCGGAAGCCTGTGAAAGCAAATGTTTGGCTCGCTTGTAAAGGAGTTTGCCAATAGAAGTTAATTCCATTTTCCTTCCATTACGTTCGAATAATTTTACATCAAATTCTTCTTCAAGATGCTTGAGCTGCTGGCTGAGGGGCGGCTGGGCCATATGAAGTTTATTGGCAGCGCGTGTGATTTGGCCTTCTTCCACAATGGTACAAAAATAGAATAGCTGTTTCATGTCCATTAAATCACTGCCTTTATATATTTTTTTCATATGCAATGCCAATGATTTTAATATTTTTTATATAGAATAGCACATGGTACATTATTTATGAAAGGGTTTTCACGAAAGTTTTAAAATACATCAATCCTAAAATACTGGAGTGATCTTCTTGTCGAAATTTGATGAAGTCAAGGCCATTCTCAGGGGATCGATTGCCCCTGTTGTAACTCCTTTTTATGAAGATGAAACGATTGATTATGATTCTTTTAAGCACTTAATCAACTGGCATATTAACAGCGGGACACATGGCATTTCTGTAACTGGAACTACCGGAGAGCCCAGCTCGCTGACTGCAGAGGAACGTGTTAAGGTCATGGAAACGGCGGCTGGAGAAATTAAGGGGAGAGTTCCTTTTGTTCCTGGAACAGGTTCAGTAAACCACAATGAAACTCTTTATCTTACAAAAAGGGCACAGGAAATAGGTGCCGATGCAGCCCTTATTATTGTTCCGTATTATAATAGGCCTTCACAGCATGCATTATATAAACATTTTAAAACCGTTGCCGATTCTGTGGATATTCCAATCATTATTTATAACATACCCGGCCGGACAGGAGTCAACTTGCACATTGATACACTGGCAAGAATAAACGAAGACTGCACAAATGTGATAGGAATTAAAGAGTCCAATAAAGACTTCGAGCATGTAAACCGTGTCTTGGCAAAATGCGGCAGGGATTTTCTTTTGTACTCCGGTATAGAACTGCTTTGCTATCCTATGCTTGCAATTGGAGGAGCTGGCCATATCAGTGCAACTGCCAATATCCTTCCAGACAAGGTAGCTGAAATTTATAATGCATGGACCAGAAAGGACTTAGACCTTGCCCTGGACCTTCACTATGAGCTAATGGAGCTGAATGATGTTTTATTTAAGGATACCAATCCTGCGCCATTAAAAACAGCACTTGGCATGATGGGGAAAATTAAGCCCGTATTAAGAAAGCCGATGGATATTCCGGAAGTTTCTCTTCAGGCTGAAATCCGCCAGGTGCTGAGAAAGTATGTAAAGCTGCCAGACAGCGTGAAGCAATAAAGCTTCAGAATAAGAGATTGTCCAAGACTACATGGAAGTAAACTTGCCTGAGAAGACTCGTTCCTTCATGCCTTCTCAGGACAGCTTATTCAAACTTCACTATGTCAGTTCTAAAAAACTGGGGAGAGGGGTGAACGTATGCCAGCCAAACTTACAGATCAAAAAATCGAAAGCATCATATCAAGTATCGAAAATATAGAACTTTATATTAATGGAGAATTCATCCCATCATATTCCAATTCTTCCTTCATTAATATCAATCCTTTCACAAACCAGAGAATTAACAGCGTAGCGGAAGGCCGCGAAGAGGATATCAAAAAAGCCGCAGCTGCAGCGAAGGAAGCCTACAAAAATGGCCCTTGGGGCAAAATGAAAGTTTCTGAGCGTATGAAGTATTTGTATAGAATTGCAGATATTATAGATCAGGAAATAGAAAAAATTGCAGTTTTAGAAGCTTTGGACACCGGGCTTCCAGTATCCCAGACAAAAAAACAGACTGCCCGGTCTGCTGAAAATTTCAGGTTTTATGCAAGGATGGCTGAGACCAGGCTTCATGGAGAAGCCTATCAGGCTGACGGTGAGTTCATTAATTATACAATTTATAATCCTGTAGGGGTTGTAGGGCTGATAACTCCATGGAATGCTCCATTCATGCTTGAAACTTGGAAGGTTGCTCCTGCACTTGCAGCCGGCAATACGGTGATATTAAAGCCGGCTGAGCTGTCGCCGCTAAGCGCGCATATATTGGCACAGGTCATTGATAAAGCCGGACTCCCAAGAGGTGTATTCAATGTAGTTCATGGATTTGGTGAAAGGGCCGGAGCCTCACTTGTAGGAAATCCCGATGTGAACGCCATTTCATTTACAGGGGAAACGTCTACAGGCACAGTAATTCTTAAAAATGCAGCAGATACACTGAAGAGGACATCTATGGAGCTTGGCGGAAAGTCACCCCTGATCATATTTGAGGACTGCGATTTTGACCGTGCACTGGACGCTGCAGTATGGGGCATATTTTCTTTTAACGGTGAGAGATGCACCGCAAACTCACGGGTTTTTGTCCATAAAAAAATCAAAGAACGTTTCGTTGAAGCATTGAAAAAAAGAGTTTCAAACATTAAAATTGGCGATCCGATGGATACTGTGACAGAGCTTGGCCCGCTGATAAATAAAGAGCATGCCAGCAAAGTAAACTCCTATATTGAATTAGCAAAAAAAGAAGGCTGTGAAGTTTTTCAAGGCACTGTTTCTCCTGAAGCAAAGGCAGGGAACTTTGTTCCCCCGACTGTTTTGCTTCATGCAAGAAATGAAATGAAGGTTTGCCAGGAAGAAATCTTCGGGCCTGTGATGGCTGTCATTGAATTTGAAGATGAACATGAAGTAATTGCTGCAGCAAATGATGTGAAATATGGGCTCGCAGGATATGTATGGACCAATGATATCAAACGGGGCCATAGAGTTGCACAGGCAGTGGATGCAGGGATGATTTGGATTAATGCTCAAAATGTGCGCGACCTCCGCATCCCATTTGGAGGGACCAAATCAAGCGGAATCGGCAGGGAGGGAGGTCATTATGCCCTGCTTGAATTTTACTCAGAGCCAAAGGTTATTCATGTAGCTATCAATGACCATCATATCCCCCAATTTGGAAAATAAGGAGGAGAAATTATGCCAGCCAAGACGGGGAAAGAATATTTGGACCGGCTGAAGAAAGCAAATAACAATATTTATCTCCACGGCAAAAGAGTGGATGATGTTACAGGCTATCCTGGACTTAAAGGCGTTGTGAAATCAATGGCGAAGCTATATGACCTGCAGTATGAAAAGCCTGAAATAATGCTCTTCAATTCACCCACCTCAGGAGAAAAAATAGGGATCACATTCATGCAGCCCAAAACCATTGATGAAATCATCCAGCGGCGCCAGGCCATTCAGGAATGGGCGATCACATCATGCGGGCTGATGGGGCGCTCGCCGGATTATCTAAATGCTGAAGTAATGGCAATGGGGGCATCCAGCAGTTTTTTTGCCGAGGGAGACCCTATGTTTGCTGAAAATGCAAAATTGTACTATGAATATGCACGGGAAAATGATATAAGTTTGACACACACGCTGATCCATCCCCAGGTGAACAGGTCTAAAGCGCAGCATGAACAAGAAGATGCAAATGTGGCTCTGTGCCTGACTGAGAAAAGAAGCGATGGGATCATTGTAAACGGGATCCGTCTTTTGGCAACACAGGGGGGAATAACAGATGAAATTCTCGTGTTTCCTTCGACCGTAAAAAAAGCTGGAGAAAAAGATGATGCTTATTCTCTTGCATTTGCCATTCCCAATAATACTGCTGGACTTAAATTTATCTCAAGGGAGTCATTTGACTGCGGTAAAAATGAATGGGATCATCCATTATCATCTCGTTTTGAAGAAGGAGATGCAATCGTTTCTTTTGAGAATGTATTCGTTCCGTGGGACCGTGTTTTTGTCTGCGGAAATTCATCCATCTGCAACCGTACTTTCAGGGAAACGAATGCAGTGGTCCATATGTCTCATCAGGTAGTTTCAAAAAACATCATCAAAACAGAGTTTTTGCTTGGTGTTGCCCTGTCGATCATGGATGCGATTGGAATTGATCAGTTTCAGCACGTTAAGGAAAAAGGAACTGAAATTATGCTGACGCTTGAAGCAATGAAATCACACTTATACCGGGCTGAACATAATGCCAAACTTGATAAATGGGGGACAATGACACCAGAATACGCAGCCCTTGACGCTGCAAGAAATTGGTATCCCAAAATGTACCCGCGCCTGGCCGAAATCATACGTATACTTGGTGCATCTGGATTGATGGGCATCCCGACCAAGGAAGATTTTGATTCAGAGGAAATAGGTCCCCTCATTCAAAGGGGATTACAAGGCAAGAGTCTTGATGGTTATGAAAAGGTGCAATTATTCCGGCTGGCCTGGGATTTGACGCTAAGTTCCTTTGGGAGCAGGCAAACGCATTATGAATACTATTTCTTTGGAGATCCAATAAGAATGGGAATGACTTATTTTGATAACTATGAAAAAGACTATGTTAAGCAAAGAGTGCAAGATTTCCTTAAAAGCGCGACGAAACATGACATTTCAGCCATTTAAAAGGAGGCAGCCATATGGCTTTTAACATTCTTCGTGCCGCAAGGGCCATTCTACATGTAAAAGACTTACAAGCATCTCGTGAATTTTATGTAAAAGGTCTTGGCTTCATTGTAACTGAGGAAAATGATTCAGCCATATATCTAAGGGGGCTTGAAGAGCATTGCCATCATAGTCTGCTATTAAAAAAAGCAGAAAGAAGCTGTGCTGAAGTAATGAGCTATAAAATGCAGTGTAATGCTGATCTTGATAGGCTTGCGTCATTTTTTGAAAATAAGGGCATGAAAACATTGTGGCTCGAAAAAGGAACTCAGCATGCAATCGGACGTGCTTTAAGGGTTCAGGATATATCTGGCCTTCCTATTGAGTTTTTCTCGGAAATGGACCACACAGAAAGAATGCTTCAGCGGTATGATCTGTATCAGGGGGCCAAAGTGCAGAGAATTGACCATTTCAACTGTGCGGTAACTGACGTGGAAAAAGCTTGTGAATTTTATATGAAGGATCTGGGTTTCCGGTGTTCTGAGTACACGGTTACAGAAGAAGAAAATATATGGGCAGCATGGCTTTTCCGGAAACCGGGAGTGCATGATATTGCCTTTATGAATGGAAATGGCCCCCGTCTGCATCATGTTGCCTTCTGGCTAAGTGATCCTATGGCTCTCATTCAGGGCTGCGATGTGCTGGCATCGCTCGGATATAGTGAAAACATTGAACGAGGGCCTGGGCGGCATGGTCTTTCAAACGCATTTTTCCTGTATTTAAGAGACCCGGATGGACACCGGATTGAATTATATAATGGAGATTATTTGACCATTGATCCTGATTTTAAGCCTATACGATGGGATATCAATGATAAGAGGAGACAAACCTTTTGGGGGGCTGCTGCACCTGACTGCTGGTTTAATGAAGCATCGAACGTTATGGATGTTCATACCGGCGTACTGCTGGAAACTTCAAAGCCATCTCTTGAACAGCATAAGCCAACTTTCATTATTTAAAATTAGCAGGTATCCATTTATGGATGCCTGTTTTATTATCCCGCTATTATTATATTAAACCCCATATCCCTAAAAAAATTGAACTATCCATGTCAGTTAAAATGGGATAAAATATTTTACAAATAAAAACAATTGAGTAGTGGAGGTATTTTAGTGAATATCAGGCTTTTAAACCAATCTGATGCAGAAGAGTATAAAAAAATCAGGCTTGAAGCTCTAAAAGATAGCCCAGAGGCTTTTTCATCCAGTTATGAAGAAGAAAAGAGCAATTCTATTGAACATTATCAAAAAAGAATAGAATCCTATGAAGCCATGATTTTTGGAGCGTATGAAAACGGAGAGCTGACTGGAATTGTTTCATTGGTAAAAGAAAGCAAGATAAAGCTCAGGCATAGAGCAAATATTTATGGAATGTATGTATCAAAGGAAAAAAGAAATAGAGGCTTAGGCCGTGAGCTGATGAAAAAGACAATCAGCAAAGCAAAACAGCTGAAGGAAATAGAACAAATATACCTTTCAGTGACAAAAAAAAATGAGCCTGCTAAAAGGCTCTATGAATCTTTAGGGTTTGAAGTGTTTGGAATGGATAAAAATGCCTTGAAAATAGAAGAAGCCTATTTGGATGAAGACCATATGGTTCTATTTCTTTAAAAACAGAGCAGCCAAAGTTTATGGCTGCTCTGTTTTCCTTTCACTTTTCGACTTCGCTAGGTATTTCGCATATTGGATTGTATTCCTTGCAACATCCAGCTCACCATTGAAGATAACTGGGATTCCCGGCCTCCAGTTTACCTCGAATATCCAGAACTTCTGATTCTTATCGATCCCCACATCAATGCCAAATTCGTCAAACGATATATTATCATATAAAGCGGCAAAGTGCCTGGAGAATAGAACAGCAAACTTCTCTAGACTTCTCTTTATGTTATACCAGTAATCCTCAAATTCATTTTTTAAGAATTCATCAAGCAAACAGGAGTATCCTCCGCTGCTTATATTGGAGGTTACGCTGCCGAGAGGGCCTATTCTCGGATAAATGGAGGTTACGTTCCATTCCCCTTCACCATCCCTTTGAACGTGCAAGCGAAGGTCATATACATGCCCGGATTTAATTTTACAGGTAATAAAGGGCTGAATTAAATAATCTCTTTCTTCTATCCTTTCTTTGATTGCCGTCTGCAGCTGAGATTTACTGAAGTTAGATAAACTGCCTGCCTCATTAACTTTGTAACTATTTTCATCTTCTTTTTCAATGTAAAGAATTCCTCCTCCCTGGCGTCCAGTTACAGGCTTAAAGATAACCTGTGTATAAGTATCAACCACATCAAACACTGTTCGGGCATTATTCGCTTCTATGGTAGGTATCAGGTATTGAGAGAAGTTCTTTCCACTTTTAATCCGGTTAAAGACACTCACTTTATTCCCGATTGAATGGCTTGTAAAAGGAATTCTTTGGGCGAGATATTCATAGATTTCAGAAGCCTTTTCGCTAATGGGGGGACTTGCGTTATAAATAACTTCAGGATATGGAAATTCCTTTTCAATCCATTTCCCGTTTTCATAAGTTTTCCCTGTAATGGTTTCTGTAGAAATATTTACCTTACCAGGCGTAAAGTAAAAAAAATCTGCACCCTCAGCCTTTGCAACTGCATTATAGGCATAAGCTTTTATTACCTTCTCGGGATTTTCTCTATGATGAAGCATGCCAATTAAAATCATTGCATTTTCCCTCCGCTCTAAAAGACTTTACTCAGTAAAATATTAAGTGGGGCTTTTCCACATTCCCATTTCTTCTCAATTCGAGAACTTTTTTTGCAAAATCGTAATATTTTATTTTATAAGTCTGATTGAAAATCTGTAATGTAGGTGGGATTAAGCAAATAATGGACACAATTGTTTTTGTTGCTACAAGTAAATCAGGATCGAGCCGGGAAGCTATCAAAGCGGCAGACCGACTAGGATATTTCACAGTGCTATTAACAGATAGGATACAATTTATGGAGCAAAGAATGGAATTTCCTGATGTTCACCAAATGATCTTTGCGGATTTATCGAATGTCAGCTCTATAAAGGGAATAATAGCTGATTTAATCAAACAGGGAAAAGTCATTAAAAATATCTTTAGTTTTATGGATCCGCATGTTCATACGGCAGCGGCATTGGCTGAGGAATTCTGTACAAGTGTGGTCTCGTCTGATCCAATTCTTCAAATGGAGGACAAAGTACTCACACGCACCAAGCTTAGGAAACTTCCGGTATCACCATTCTTTTCTATTTATAGACCTGGAAATTCATTAAAAGATTTTATATCGGAACATAAATCCAAGCTGCCTTTAATCATTAAATCACCGGTATCCGCAGGCTCAAAGGATGTGTTAATGGCCAATAATAAAATTCAATTCAAGAAAGCTATGAAAAATCTTATCCGTAAATATGACAATAAACCAATATTGATCGAGGAGTTTTTAACCGGTCCGCAATTCCTGGTTGAAACCTTGGTTCATGATGGAAAAGTGCATATAGCGGCCGTGATAGAACAGGAAATCACCTTCCAAAAACGATTTATTGTAACTGGATATATTTTAGATCCCTTTTTAAATAATGAATTTTATGAAAATATTCAGAAAACCGTTTATTCCATTGTAGATGCATTCGGTATGAAAAATGGTGCCTGCCATATTGAAATGAGACTGGTAAATGGACAATGGAAGGTCATTGAAATTAATCCCCGTATTTCGGGAGGCGCTATGAACAGAATTATAGAGGTAGGATATGGCATAAACTTAGTTGAAGAAACCATTCAATCTTTTCTAGGAAATAAACCAAATCTTAAAAGAAATCATAAAAAATTTGTATATGTTCACTATTTGACCGTAAAAAATGAGGGCAAACTCATCAAAGTAACAGGAGCCAATGCAGCTGCTAAATTACCGGGGATAGAAGAGGTATTTATAAAACCCCGAAAAGGAAAGTATTTAAGAACCCCAATATCGATGGGAGACAGGTACGGGTATGTGATGGCATCTTCACATAGCAAAGAAGATGCAATGAGAATCGCACATAAGGCCGCAAGGGAAATTAAATTTCATCTTGAAAGCAGCCAGAATTCTTAAATCCAAAAGAAGGGAGAGAAGTAAAATGAATGAGGTTAAGTCATTAAAGAACGTGGTGCAGTATGCTGGATTGCCAAATGTAGCTGTTAATAAAAAATTAATAAGTAAACTGAGGAAACAACTGAATATAAGGTTTGGAAGACTCCATACTTTCACGTCCCTAGTAATGGACAAAGATTAGGCAGTCTTTTTTAACGTAATCTCTAAAAATATTAAAGGTTATTGCTGGCATCATTCAATGTGGCTTCAGCATCGAAAGGAGAGATAGCTTGAAAACCTTATATCTGGAAAGTATTCTAAGGACCATGAAAATGGCCCCCTCTGTGTCACATGAAAATGTAAAAATTTTTCATGTGACACGTGAACTTTCTGAAGCTGGAAATAACACTGTTTATTTCAGGGTAAAAAAAGGAAGAAGACTTGATGGTAACAGGCTTAAGAAATATAAACATTTTTATATAGTGACGGATGAACTTTTTTCCAATATGGATGTGTTATCTCCATCCCAAATCATCAGGGTAAAAGATGTATTTAAAGCATTTTATTCATTCACATCATATTACAGACATTTATTTGATATTCCAGTGGCAGCCATTACCGGTACTTGCGGCAAGACCTCAGTGAAAGAAATGCTTAAGCATATTCTTACAAAAGATAGGACTGTCCAGGCAACTAAATCCAGCAAGAATGCCAACTGCTATAATATGCCTTATTTGCTTGGTATTGATGATAATACAGACGCTGCAGTTTTCGAGACAGCTGTTTCAAGGCGCGGAGACATGATGGAAGCCTGCAGGTATTTCTTTCCTACGATTGGCATTATTACGATGATAGGTATAGACCATACAGACAAAATCCCAACTTTAGAAGCTTATATAGCAGAAAAGGGTAAGCTGATGGAAGGCTTGCAAAACCGTGGAACACTTATTATTAATAGTGATGATAAAAATATCATGACAATCAATTTTTCCGGTTACTTAGGGAAATTAATGACCTATGGAAGAAATAAGAGTGCTTTTATGCAGATTAAAGAGATTCATTATGATAATGAATTCATGAAGTATAAGGTGTGCTGCCGAAATCAAATATACGAGGGGACTATTCCAGGAATGGGTGAGCATTGTGTGTATAATGCCGCTGCTGCCATAACTGCCGCAATGGAAATGGGAGTCGGCATACAGGATTCAATTAGCAGGCTTGAGACTTTTCCTTCATTAAAATCACGGTTTGAAATGATCAAGGGGAAAAATGATATGACCATAATTGACGACACATGGAAATCTAATCCAGCTTCTTTAGAAAGCGGACTGCAGACTCTAAAAAAACTTAAATCAAAATCCGGCAGGAAAATTGCTGTACTAGGCAGGGTAGCGGCACTAGGAAAATATGCCGATTCTGAATATGAAAGAATCGGCAAAATGGCTGTACAATCAGGAATAGATAAACTGATTACAAAAGGGTCCCTGGCTAAAGATATAGGAAAAGCAGCGGTAAGTGCCGGGATGAAAAAACAAGATGTTTACAATTCTGCAAATGAAGAAGATATACTGGAAATTTTTGATAAATGGCTTCTGCCGGGTGATATTGTCTATTTCAAAACTGGCGGAGACGATGAAGCGTTTGAAACATTCATTTCTTATTTAATATAGTTAAGCAGACACTTGGAAAATAAAATAATACATTATATAGATTACAGCGCTGCTGAAATAGCATCGCTTTTTCATGTTAAGTAACCATTTTGGAAAACAAGTTTTTATAAATTCATAAATAAAAAGGGTTTTCTCTTAAAATCTGAGAATAGATAGTTACATGAAAAATAAGGAGGAACGGAGATGTTTCCCAACAAAATAATTTCTTCTTTTAACGAACTGGAATATTCCCTTTATAATTATATTACTCAACATGCCAATAAAGTGATATATATGCGCATTCGCGAGCTTGCGGACGAGACACATGTATCCACTTCCACAATCCTCAGATTCTGCCGTAAAAATGATTGTGAAGGCTTCTCAGAGTTTAAAGTGAAGCTAAAGCTGCATTTAGAGAAAAGGGCAGAAAACAATTTAAAAAGTACACATCATGCATTATCAGAATTTGTTGAAAGAACCCTTAAGGGCGGATTTGAATCATATATCCAGGAATCATCACACCTTATAGCACAATCAGGAAGCGTTATTTTCCTCGGAATCGGCAGTTCCGGCATTATGGCTGAATATGGAGCACGTTATTTTTCAAGTCTTGGGAAATTTTCTCTGTATATTAAAGATCCTTTCTTCCCAATACATAACAGGCTTCTTGAAAATAGCATCACCATTGCCATGTCTGTGTCAGGGGAGACACACGAAATCATCAATTTAATAAAAAAACTGAAGGAGAAAGGAAGCACGATTATCAGCATCACCAATCAGAAAAACTGTACCATTGCAAATATTTCCGATTTGAATATTTCCTATTATGTTACAGAGGAATACATAGAAGAATCCAACATTACCAGCCAGATCCCTGTGGTGTACATACTCGAATCTATTGCGCGTGAAATTCACAGGAGCGGTAAAAGGGAATAAAAAAACACCTTGTTTTTCAAATGTAACAATTACCAAGGAATGAGGCAAATTACAGAATATTCAAAACTTATTTACAACATATTTGAAAGCGCATACAATTTAATCAGAAAGGAGGAGATGTCAATGATACATACAGGTAAGGGCCGCTTTCCTGATAACTTTCTTTGGGGTTCGGCCACAGCTGCCTATCAGGTAGAGGGAGCTTGGGATAAAGACGGGAAAGGCCCATCCGTTTGGGATACATACACAAAATTGCCTGGCACGACCTTTAAAGGCACTAACGGCGATGTTGCCGTAGACCACTATAACAGGTTCAGGGAAGATGTTGCATTAATGGCTGACATGGGGCTGAAAGCATACCGTTTTTCCATTGCATGGAGCAGGATATTCCCCAAGGGGAATGGCGAAACAAATGAGCTGGGACTTTTATTTTATGACCAGCTTATTGATGAATTGCTCAGATATAAAATTGAGCCGATTATTACGATTTACCACTGGGATGTTCCGCAAGGTCTTATGGATGAATACGGGGCATGGGAATCAAGGCAGATTATTGAAGATTTTAATGATTATTGCATAACCCTTTATAAACGCTACGGCAGCCGTGTAAAGTATTGGGTCACTTTGAATGAACAAAATGTATTTATCGGTCTTGGCTATAAGTCAGGGATTCATCCGCCGGGCGTAAAAGATTTAAAAAGAATGTACAATGCCAATCATATTGCTAATTTGGCCAATGCCAAAGCAATACAGTCCTTCAGGAGATATGTGCCAGGAGGCAAGATAGGGCCAAGCTTTGCCTATGGACCCAACTACCCATTCTCATGCCGCCCGGATGATGTGATGGCGTTTGAAAATGCAGAAGATCTGAATAATCATTGGTGGCTGGATATCTATTGCTGGGGGAAATATCCAAAAGCATCATGGAAGTATTTAGAAGAAAATGATCTGGCTCCTGATATCCATGCAGGTGACTGGGAACTTCTTGAATTTGGCCGGCCTGATTTTATCGGCATCAATTATTACCGGACCGGTACAGTAGAAATGAATCCGGCTGATGGAGTTGGCCAGGGGGACATGAATACGACCGGCCAAAAAGGCACTACTCCGGAAAGCGGCGTTCCAGGACTGTATAAATCTATAAGAAACCCTCACTTAGAAGCTACCAATTGGGATTGGGAAATCGATCCCGAAGGTTTGCGCATTGGACTCCGAAGACTTACAAGCCGGTACGGGCTGCCTATTTTGATCACTGAAAACGGACTGGGAGAGTTTGATACTTTAGAGGATCATGACATCATCAATGATGATTACCGGATAGATTACTTAAAATCACATGTTGAAGCCTGCCAGAATGCAATAAATGATGGTGTCATGCTGCTTGGATATTGTACTTGGTCATTTACAGACATCCTCAGCTGGCTGAATGGATATCAAAAAAGGTATGGTTTTGTATACATCAATCGTGATGAACACAGTGAAAAAGATTTACGGAGGATAAAGAAAAAAAGCTTTTACTGGTACAAAGAAGTCATCAAGTCGAATGGAAATCATTTGAATTTTATTCCTTCACAAACTGAGGAATCCAGATAACATCCTAAATTAAAAGCATAGGGGGAAAAGTGATGAAAAAAATTCTGCTAGTATGTGCAGCCGGCATGTCTACAAGCCTTCTGGTGAACAAAATGAATGATGCAGCAAAAGAGAAAGGGATAGAAATTGATATATTTGCTTTACCTGTATCGGAATGCTCCAGTGTTTCTGCAGAAGTTGATGTGGTGCTGCTTGGCCCGCAAGTACGCTACCAAAAGCCGCAGGTGGATGCCATCATAGCTGGGAGGGTGCCTGTTGAAGTTATAGAGATGAGAGATTACGGAATGATGAATGGAAAAGCCATTCTAAGCAGGGCGCTGGATTTAATGAGCCAGTTTGAAGAGAATTTATAATTTTTATTCTAGCTCCAATGAATTTAGTAAATAGATGTTTAATCCACTAAAGGGGGAAAAATGAATGGGATTCATGGCGGGATTTGAGGGGTTCATGGAGAAGGCTCTGGTTCCAGTAGCAGCCAGGCTCAACTCACAAAGGCATATTGTTGCTATACGCGATGCCTTTATCTTAGCATTTCCGATTACATTGGCGGGATCTTTGATCGTACTGCTGAACTTTGCCGTTTTAGCACCGGACGGATTTATTGCAAAAATACTTTTCCTGAATAAACTGTTTCCGCATCTTTCTGATTATCAGCATATTTTCACACCGGTCCTCAATGGTTCTTCCAATGTGCTGGCAATGTTCATTGTTTTTCTGGTTGCAAGGAATATGGCACTTGCCTTAAAAGCAGATGAGCTGCTATGCGGCCTGACTGCTTTATCCACGTTTTTTATTATTTACCCTGCCTATAAAGTCGTTGATGGAGCAAGCTTCCTTACTACGCAATGGCTGGGAGCTCAAGGTTTATTTGTTGCCTTGATTGTAGGATTGATTGTGGGTGAGCTTTTCAGCAGGCTGTCAAAGTCCAAAAAACTTCAGATTAACATGCCTGCTTCTGTCCCTCCTGCAGTTGCCCGAAGCTTCAAGGTGCTATTTCCTATTATCATCATTACCGTTGGGTTTTCAATTGCCAACGCGATCATTTTAGAAATTTATCCTAAAGGTTTACATGAACTTATTTATGCAGTCCTTCAAACTCCTCTTAAAAATCTGGGAACCAGTATTTTCTCGCTTGTTATTTTGGCTATTGTATCCAATCTTCTATGGGTATTTGGCATTCATGGACCTAATACGGTGGCAGCCATCCGTGAAGCCATGTTCGCTGAACCAAACCTTGAAAACCTGAATTATGTTGCACAGCATGGATCTGCATGGGGAGCTCCATACCCTGTAACATGGGCGATCAATGATGCATTTGCCAACTATGGCGGATCTGGAATGACATTAGGGTTGCTGATTGCTTTGTTCATTGTTTCTAAAAGGAAGGATTACCGGGAAATCGGAAAACTTTCAATCGCTCCAGGACTCTTTAATATTAATGAGCCTGTAATATTCGGATTGCCGGTAGTTCTTAATCCAATATTGATCATTCCTTTCATCCTTGTCCCGGCCATCAATGTTATCATCGGTTATACTGCCATTACCACTGGGCTCATTCCGCCAATTGCCTATCAGGTCCCATGGACAACACCTGGACCGTTAATCGCATTTTTAGGAACAGGCGGAAATTACGTTGCATTGCTGATCGGATTTGTATGTCTGGCAGTTTCCACAATTGTTTATCTGCCATTTGTATTAGCATCAAATAAAGCCGCTTCCGTTAATAATTCAAGCAGCAAGAAAAATCAGAAAGACCTTCCAGCATAAGGAAAGAACGATGAATACTTATAAAATAAAATTTTATTGCGGGCAAATTTCCTTTGTCCGCAAATTCTTTAATGAATATCAGGATGAAAAGGTAAAGACAGTTTTACTTTCAGAAACCAAAATAACAGCTGTTTTTGAGGTAGTCACTTCATTGTCAGGGCAAGAAGCTGAGCAGTATTTAATGGACATATTCAAAAAATCGAAATACGGACCGGCTCTGTATTATACCGCTAGTTGTATAAAGTAAGCATAGAGGTGAGAACAATCGAAAAATACCTTGCGTTTGATATAGGCGGGACAGACATTAAATATGCTGTTCTCGACAAAGAAGGAAACTTCCTCCAGAAGGGTTCGTATCCATCAAACCGTTTTGACGGTTCAGCTATTTTGCAATCCATTATAGGGCGGGCTTTACAGACGGAAGGATTGACTGGCATTGCACTAAGTGTGCCTGGATTTGTGGATCACAAAACAGGCTACATTGAGGTTGGCGGCGCTATAAGTGATTTTAACCGCTTTAATATCAAGGAATATCTGGAGGAACAGCTCAACATCAGCGTAAGTGCTGAAAATGATGTGAACTGTGTTGCTTTAGGGGAGAAATGGAGAGGCAATGCACAGAATGAAGCAGACTTCCTTTGCATGACAATCGGGACGGGAATAGGAGGAGCAATCTTTATCGATAACAAGCTCTACCGGGGAAGTACAAATATGGCGGGTGAATTCGGATATATGATTACTCAGGGACTTCAGAATAATCTGGCCGAAAAATGTACCCTGAGCTATACGGGTTCAATATATGGGCTGCGTGAAAGGTTTGCAAAATATAAGGGAGTTAAAGTGGAAACTGTTACTGGCTTTGATGTTTTCGATGCTTGCGAACAAGGAGAGCCACGCGCCCGGCATGAGGTTACTTCCTTTTACAATAGCCTGGCTATCGCTGTTTATAATTTGCTGTTTATGTTTAATCCGAAGAAGCTTTTTATCGGAGGCGCGGTAAGCGAGAGAAAGGAACTTATCAGTGAGCTTACGTGGAGAATACAAAGTATGGGCTCTTATGGCAAAGAATCTGCATTAGAATGCTGCGGGTTAAAAAATGATGCAGGCCTGCTCGGGGCGCTTTATCATCATTTGCAGGCTTGCACAAGTAAGATTTAAAAGGGCAGAAAGGGAGGATCAAAAGACGATGGAAGAAATGGAATTGACGGCATTTACTATTATCTCAAACGTAGGCACAGCCAAAAGTCTTGTCATGGAAGCTTTATATGCTGCTAGAGAAGGACGATTTGAAGAAGCAGAAAATAAGCTTAAAGAGTCCAAATCATATTTGATTGAGGGGCATAAATCTCATTCAGGCTTGATTCAGCAGGAGGCATCTGGAAAGAAACTTGAATTTTCCCTGATTATCATGCATGCAGAAGATCAAATGATGAGTGCTGAAACGATCAGCGATTTAGTTGCTGAAATGATTCTGATGTATAAGCAGATGGAGGCAATAAAAATCAAAATGGATGAGCGGCAGATACAATAAGATTATTAGTTAAAATTATTTACAGGAGGTTTTTTCATGAAACAAGGACTTAAAATAGTGACGATTGGCGGAGGGTCCAGCTATACACCAGAATTAATTGAAGGTTTTATCAAACGCCACGACGAACTTCCGGTCAGGGAGCTTTGGCTTGTTGATATAGAAGCAGGAAAAGATAAACTTGAAATAGTCGGAAATCTTGCGAAAAGAATGGTTAAAAAAGCTGGACTACATATTGATATTCACCTAACCTTGGATAGAAGAGAAGCATTGAAAGGCGCTGACTTTGTTACTACCCAATTCCGGGTAGGCTTGCTTGATGCAAGGGCAAAGGATGAAAGGATCCCTCTGAAATATGGAGTGATTGGCCAGGAAACCAATGGGCCAGGGGGGTTATTTAAAGGGCTGCGCACTATTCCTGTGATTCTTGGAATCTGCAAGGATATGGAAGAACTTTGCCCTGATGCATGGCTGGTTAATTTCACAAATCCTGCTGGCATGGTTACAGAAGCGGTTCTCCGCTACAGCAAAATCAAGAAGGTTGTAGGCTTATGCAATGTACCAATCGGTATGAGGATGGGGATAGCTAAGTCACTCGAAGTGGATCCATCACGTGTGTCAGTTAATTTTGCCGGATTGAACCATATGGTTTTCGGTCTTGATGTATTTTTAGATGGTGTAAGTGTAAAACAACAAGTCATTGATGCAATGTCCGATCCTGAAAATAAAATGACTATGAAAAATATAGCAGGGCTTTCATGGGACCCTGACTTTATTAAAGGGCTGGGAGTCATACCATGCGGATATCATCGGTATTATTACAAAACCAGCGAAATGCTTGAAGAAGAAATGGAAGCGTCGGCATCCGCCGGCACACGTGCAGAGGTGGTACAGGCTCTTGAAAAGGATTTGTTTGAACTCTATAAAGATCCAGAGCTTTCCATAAAGCCGCCACAGCTTGAAAAACGCGGAGGAGCATTTTATAGCGATGCAGCCTGCAGCCTGATCAATTCCATTTATAATGATAAACGGGATATCCAGCCGGTTAATACAATGAATAATGGTGCAATTGCCAGCATACCTGATGATTCAGCCGTTGAAATCAATTGTGTAATTACAAAGGATGGACCTAAACCAATAGCAATCGGTGACCTTCCTATAGCAGTGCGGGGGCTTGTACAGCAGATTAAATCCTTTGAAAGAGTGGCTGCTGAAGCTGCAGTTACAGGAAATTATCATACAGCGCTCGTTGCAATGACAATAAATCCATTAGTGCCATCGGATACCATTGCAAAAAAGATTCTGGATGAGATGCTTGAAGCACATAAAGAACACTTGCCGCAATTTTTTCAGAAAGCAGTACAGTAAATTCTGCTAAAGAGACAGGATGATTTCCTGTCTCTTTTTGATTCTTCCGTTATTAAATATTACTTCTTGATATTCATATTTCTCATTACTAATTTAATCGCCTCATTGTTTCTGCCAGGTTCACATATGCAGCTTTAGTATCAAAACAGGCAATTCTTCTAATCTCTCACTTAGGAACATACATGTAGGTTTGCTTTTTTAACTGTTAGGGAAATTATCCAGTATTGATGTAAAGATGCAGGAGGAATTGATTATGGATTTGAATACAGGAAAACTATATTGGAACGGAACACTCGAAGAAAATATGGAGTTTCCTCCATTAGAGGAAGATATCACTTGTGACGTTGTTATTGTCGGAAGCGGATCTTCAGGTGCTCATTGTGCCTATTTTATGGCTGAAACAGGACTAAAGGTTGTCCTTGTGGATAAAAGAGACATAAGCGGCGGAAGTACATCTGCTAACACCGGCCTGCTTCAGTTTTCGAATGATAAGTCCCTGACTTCCCTTATAAATACTTTTGGGGCGGAAGCTGCGGTCCGGCATGTCAATCTATGCGCGCAAGCCCTTCAAACCCTGGGTAACAAAATTGTTCCAAGCCTTGATGAAGATCCGGATTTCAGGTTTCGCCAAAGCCTTTACTTTGCTTCCGGAAATGAAGATGTTTCTATGCTCCAAGAGGAATATCAGCAATTAATAAAATATGGTTTTCCTGCAACGTACCTGACAGAAAATGAGATAAATAAAAGCTTCCCTTTTTCAAAACCAGCAGCACTGATTACAGATGGAGATGCAGAAATTAATCCTTATAAACATGCCCATTATTTAATTAAATATGCCCAGGACAAGGGGGTCAGGGTTTTTTCAAACACCAGGATTAATGGGAAAATATTAAAAGAAGACAAAACGATATTATATACAGATCAAGGGTTTTCCATTTCTGCAGATAAGGTTATTTTTGCAACAGGCTACGAAGCACAGGAAGAGGTGTCAGAAAGAAATGCTCAAGTAGTCAGTTCCTATGCAATTGCTACAAACCCTGTTTATGATGACATCGGGTGGAAAGAAGATATGATGATATGGGAAACGGCACGGCCCTATATTTATGCACGCCGAACAGCAGACCGTCGCATAATAATAGGCGGCCTTGATGAATATACCACATACAGGAACAAAAGGGATTCCATGATCATTCATAAAAGAGATAAGCTTATCGAAGAGCTTTGCAATCTATTTCCTTCGCTTAAGGGGAATGTGAAAGCAGAATTTTACTGGGGAGCATTTTTTGGGGAAAGCAAGGATGGACTTCCCACGATAGGAATGTATGAAAACTATCCAAATTGCTACTTCCTGCTGGGATACGGCGGAAACGGAACAGTGTACAGCATTATTCTTTCTCAAATTATCCGGGATTTAATTACAACAGGTTCACATCCAGATATAGAGCTGTACAGATCTGGAGGAAAAGAACGGAAAGAGTCTATTGCAGCAATTTAGAAAAGCAGGCGCTTGCCTGTTTTTTTATTTTGATATATTGCATGAATGCTAATAGTTAGGTTTGGCAATTTATGATAAATAGTCTTGTAGATCATAATCGCAGAGTGGCCAAATAGGCAAATATTAAGAGTATTAATAGATTTATAGGATATTTAAAACTATAATAAAATAGAATATTTAAAATAATTAAAAAGGTGATAAAAACATGCTAAAACTCTTGAAAACATTAACAGACCTTGCCGGGCCATGCGGGTATGAGCAAAATGTATCCTATTTACATAGAGGAATACTTAAGAAACAAAGTCGATTCAGTTTCCATTGATAGCATCGGCAACGTTATTGCCATAAAAAAGGGGGACAGGCCTGGCCCAAGAATTCTTATTACTTCCCATATGGATGAGGTAGGCTTTATCGTTAAAAAAATTGAAGAAAATGGACTTCTACGTTTTGAGAAGCTTGGCGGCCATGATGACCGAATATTATTGGCCAAGACTGTTAATTTGCTTGGAGATAAAGGTAATATCAGCGGTGTTATAGGCACAATATCAGCACATTATGTAAAATTTGATGATGCAAAAAAGGTGCGCAGTCATCAGAATATGTATATTGATATAGGCGCATCCTCCAGGGAGGAAGCAGAAAACCTTGGCATTGGAATTGGTACTCCGATTACATGGGAAGCAAATTTTAAATTGATAGGCCCTGAGGAAAAGCCTAAAATCCGTTCTAAAGCCTTGGATGATCGTGCAGGATGTACAGTAATGATCCAATCTTTGGAAGAATTAAATGAAACATCATTCGCAGGAGAAATTGTCCTTCTCTTTACGGTACAGGAAGAAGTAGGCTTGCGGGGTGCTAAAACAGCAGCAGAGCATATTATGGCAGACGCAGCGATAGCAATCGATACGACAGCAGTCAGTGATACTCCAGAAGAAACCATGGATCACAGCTTAATGCTTGGTGCTGGAACAGGAATAAAGGTTATGGATTTCAGTCTAATTGTACCTAGAACTATGAAAAATCTCCTGATTTCTTTGGCAAAATCAGAAAATATCCCATATCAGCTCGAGGTTTTCCCTGGAATCGGTACAGACGGCGGGGCAGTGAACTACGCAAATAGAGGCATTCCAACAGGTGTTCTTTCCATCCCTTCAAGATATGCCCACTCACCTGCAGAAGTCATCGATCTCAGTGATTTGGAAGCAACAAAAGATTTACTGAAAGCCTTTATACTCAGCATGGAGGAAAACCAGTCTTTTCGATTCTGAATCCCCAGTATAGATAAACATAACAAAAAGCAGGGTTATTTCCATCAAGGAACTGACTCTGCTTTTTTGGTTCTATATTTGCAAAGGTAAATATGTTTTTGAAGCTGTGATGTTCCATGCAAGCTAAATCTCCCATAAAAAAACAGGGCAGCCCGGGTTTATGCGGGCTGCCTATACTCATTTTTCCTGTTTTCGCTGTTTTTTAGCTTTCTTGAAGAAGAAAAGCTCATATACAACAGGAACAATGATTAATGTTAACAATGTTGAAGATGTAAGCCCCCCAATTACTGTGATTGCAAGGCCTTTTGAAATTAAGGTTCCTGTAGAAGATGTAAGTGCCAATGGTATTAATGCTGTAATCGTTGCAAAAGCAGTCATTAATATAGGGCGTAGCCTAGTTTTTCCTGCTTCAATCAGCGAGTCGCGAATTGTTAAGCCTCGGTCGCGGTTTTGCCCGACTCTGTCTACAAGCACAATGGCATTGGTGGTTACAATTCCGATAAGCATTAAGAATCCAATCATTACACTTACCGACAATGGCTCTTTTGTAATAAATAATCCAATTAATGAACCTACTGGAACAAATATCAGGGACGAAAGGATAACAAATGGTATACGTGCTTTTCCGAACGTGATTAACATAGTCAGATACACAAGACCAATAGCTACGGCAATAGCAATGCCAAGGCTTTGGAATACCTGGGCCGTATCGTCGCTTCCACCGCCGCTTTCAAGTGAGACAGATTTTGGAAGGCTAAGATCTGATTTAACCCCATCAGATATTTTTTTCGTAACCGCCTGCACATCATTGCCTTTTACCTGTGCGGTTACACGGGCGTATACCTTGCCATCAAGTCTTTGAATGGAAGTAAAGCTGTCTGACTTCTTCACATTCGCCACTTTCGATAATGGGACAGGGCCTTTATTTGAAAAAATCATTACTTTCTTCAAATCATCCGGAGAGTTAAGGCCTTCGCTATAGGAAAGCTGGACGCTTTGAAGTTTTCCATTAAGCTTAAGCTCACCGGCATCCACTGGACTCGTTTGGTCATTGATGGTACCGAGAATCTGTCCTCCGCTTAATCCAAGGGCAGCTGCTTTTTCTGGATCAATTTCAACCAGATACTGAGTTTGTTTGTCAGAGAAATTATTTGTAACATATTTCAGGTCTTTGTCTTTATTCATATAGCTTTCAACCTGTTTGGAAGCCTTTTGCAATGCATCCAGATTGTTCGAATAAAGATCGATATCTACATTATTATTAGTTGGGGGACCGCTGGTGTTAAGCTCCGCTATATTGATTTTCGTTTTCGGAGCATCATTTTCTGTGATTTTTTCAAATTCTTTTTGAAGCTTTTTAATGGAAGCTTCCACATCTGCATTTTCTTTAAGATTAATAAAATAGCTTGCCTTATTTTCAAGCTTCAGGTTAGTTTGATAATCACGGCTGCCGATGCTTGCTGTTACTTGTTTAACATATTCTTTTTCATCCAGCATTTTTTCAATATCCATTGAAACTTTATCTGTTTTTTCCAAGGAAGACGCTGCCGGGAGTTCAATGGAGGCGTTTAATGTGCGCTGTTCTTCATTCGGTATGAAAGTAAAGCCAAGAGTGGGCACAATGGTAAAAGAACCAGCTAATAATAATATTGAAACAACTAAGATGATGATCTTATGATTAAGAGAAGCAGATATCATTCTGCCGTACACTCGCTGAAGTGCCCCTTCTTTTTCTTCCTTCGGTATTTTCTTGAAAGCAAACTTCGCCATAATAGGGACGATGGTTACTGCCACTAATAATGAGGCAAGAAGCGAGAAAACTATAGTCAGTGCAAAAGGAAGGAAGAACTTCCCTGTAATTCCCCCTACAAAACCAAGAGGGAGGAATACAACGACTGTAGTAATCGTTGAAGAGGTAACAGCCTTCAGAATTTCCTTTGTTGATTCCAGAATGACATGATTGGTCATCCCTTCTGAAGATTTACGTACCCTCCTGAATATATTCTCAATGACAACGATACTATCATCCACTACCCGGCCGACTGCAACAGCCATACCGCCCAAAGTCATTATATTAAGCGACACATTCAGCTGTTTGAGGAAAATCGCCGATATAAGCAGGGAGAGAGGAATTGATATGATCGCAATTAATGTCGCCCGGATATTCCTAAGGAAAAGGAGGACGGCAATGGATGCGAATAAAGCTCCAAGAAGGCCTTCTTTAACAAGAGAAGATACAGATTTTTTTACGTCTTTTGCTGAATCAAGACCGATAGAATAATCGAGCTTATTGTCATATTTTTTCAATACCTTCATAACCCCATCAGCCACTTCAACTGTATTGGCATCCTGTTTTTTTGTAATAGCCATAGACAGCGAGCTTTTAAGGTTATACCGCGTTTTTTCCTCCTGCTTTGTAACAGTTTCCACTTTGGCTATATCTTTTAACAAAGTGGGCTTCGCTGATTCCCGCTTTTGTCCTTGTCCTGCGCTGCTGCCGGGCTGAACTGTATTCTTGCCAGCTGCCTGGGAAATGGCGGAATTAAGCTGCAAGCCTTCCAGTTCTTTTACTGTATCTAATTTTTCTTCTACGCGAATCGGGATTTTTACATCAGAATCCTTCAATTGGCCAGCTGGGAATGAAATGAATTTTTCATTGATTTGATCTTTAATGGCACTTAGGCTTAAACCGGATTGCTCTGCCTTTTTCTTGTCGACGGTTACCTGCACCAATTGATCCTTAAAGCCGCCAACAGAGACGCTGTTTACTCCATTTATTTTTTTCAGCTCCGGTATTACATCTTCTTTAAGCAGCTTATCTATATTTGTTGAGCCTTTGCCAAATAAAGAAATATTGTAAATAGGGAACGAGCCGAAAGACAATCGATTAAGCTTCACACTAACTTTGTCAGGCAAACCCGCATCTTTCACAAGAGAATTCATTTGCTGTTCAATTTTATCTAAATCTGTATTAAAAGGAAATTCTGCATTCACAACTCCCACGCTTTCGTAAGCGGAGCTTTGAATGGTTTTGACACCCTCAATCGATTTGAATTGATCTTCTAACTTTGAAACTACCTGAGTGCTGACATCATCCGGCGAAGCACCAGGATACACGATTTCTGCAGTAATCTGCGGGAACTCAATATCAGGAAACTGAGTTACCTGAAGCTTTGAAAAAGAATAAATCCCTCCCAAAATAAATAAAAAAGAAATGATAAAGATAGCTACAGCATTTTTCAAACTGAATTTTGTTAAAAAGCTCATCCGGAATTCCCCTCATTTCAACTTAGTATTCCACTTATCAAGTGATAAACAGTTTGCAAACAAATACAGACTTGTCGGGCTAGTTGTCTGTCAGTCCATAAAGGAGGACATGAACAACTAACTTTGCATGCTTTATTGTTTTCTCCTTAATTTCTTTTTCTGTAAGATTTTTAATAGGAAAGGAGTGACTCAGCATACTTAGTAAAATATAAGACATGCTAACTGGATTTGTTTCTGTGCCTTCCGAATTTTTTAGCATCCCGCTTTTCAGCCCTTCTTCAAAAACTCCTGCAATTGGCAGCAGATATGCGTTGAACCACCATTTTTCGATGGATGGCTGAAATTCATCCGGCAGCTCGTGCCTAATATCATGAAACATTTGTGACAGGTTTTGCGGACTGTTCACCAAAATATAGTGAATGACCTCGTAAAGCCGTTCTTCAATACTGCTTGATCTTTTTATGATTCGTTCAATAGCAGATTGAGCCGTCTTTAGCTCATCCTGCAAAACAGCCACATATAAATCATTTTTATTAGAAAAATAATGGTATAATGCTGGCTGTGTCAAGCCGCATGCTTCAGAAATTTTCCTTGTGGAAACTGCCCTGTAGCCAAGTTCCATAAATAATTTCCGGGCGGTGCTTATGATGGTGCTCCTGGTTTCGCCTATGCTGATTTCTGAAGAATCGTGTCTTTTTTTCATTTTGAAGATCTCCTTTGCAAGCTCACGCTGAGCGTAATACAGGCTCCTTTCTAAAATGACTGAATAAAATTTATCAACTGATAAGGGAAAATAACTTCAAGTCTAATTTTCCCCTTTAAGTTATTTGAAGAATACCATCATTCTTACTTCATTACAATTCAAAACCTGCTGTAAATGTGCTAAGTGAAATTTCCGAAAAAATTATCATGTGAATCAATTTATGTATTAGCTTCATAAGAATACTTGGCTAACAGAGCGAGCATTAAAAAATACAAAAAGGGGCCTCAATAACTAGGCTCCTTTTCGGTTTTATTGGGGGCTTGCAACAAAGCTATATCCCAGTTTTCTTAGCGTTTCAGCCATTAGCTGATAGCCTAGGCTATTTGGATGGATGCCGTCCATTGAAAGCAATTCTTTTTCACGGCCTTTAAAAGCTGCGTATATGTTGGCAATCTCAACGTGAGGGGCGTTGCCGAACTTCTGGATGTGCTCGTTGAAATTTGTGATCCACCTATCGGCAAGGCTGACTTGAGGAAGCGGATTATACAGGTTAAGAATCCTGACCGCATATGGCGAATCGTTATTTCGTTTTATTTTATATATTTTAGATATAATCTCTGAAAAATTTTGCTGAGCAGAATCCAATGTTTCAGCGAAAATTTTTTCATCCCTCTGCTGCTCATATTTTCTCAGGGCGTGAATTAAATCATTTCCTCCGCCTGTAATTGTTATCAAATCTGCACTCTCTACCCATTGTACGACAAACCGGTTATTAAGAAATATGGAGATATCTTCTGTTTCAATTCCCGTTCTGGCTTTGACCTGAAGAGCTACTCTTTCTTGCAGGTCCTCTTCCAGCATTTTTTTATATCTTTGAACAAAACCGGGAGAGAAAAGAGGGGTTCCTGTACCGATTGTCAGGGAATCTCCCAAGGCTGTATAGTGAATGGCCATATTATTCCTCCAATACACACTTTTATATCAGCAGCTACTTTAGCTGAATTGACTTCTTGACTTTACTGCCCTGAATGCCCGGTACCCTAGCTTATCGCCATGTGATAATGTCAAAAGCTGATGCTTATGCATAATTTCATCAAACTCTTTATTTGCAGGGGCAAGAGGCATATTTGCAAAATCTGAGATCGGCATCTCTTCTAATTCCTTTAATATGGTATTCGATTTAAGGATCTGTACACCTTTGAAATTCGCTAAATTATGAGCCTTCAGCCATTCATTCTCTGTGAAAATTTCTTTCATTTGATAAAACTTTTTCAATTCTGCCTTTTCTTCTTTTTTTAATGAGGGTTCTGCAGTCATATCAATATGAAGCAAGACACCTCCTGGTTTAAGGACCCTATACAGCTCTCTCAGTGTATTATTGATATTTGTAAACGCTATTGAAGACTCGGCAATAATAAAATCAAAACTGCCATCCTTAAAAGGTGTCGACTCCATCGAACTTTGTAGGATTTGAATCGGAATTTTTTCTTGCTTAAAACGCTGTAAAGCTTTTTTAATCATTTCAGGATGTGTGTCAATAGCTGTAACCGGGCACGAAAATGTCCTGAAAAGATAGGAAGATGTTTGCCCCGTTCCGCATCCGGCATCAAGCACAGTTGTCTTATCCGATATTTTTTCTTTTGCCAATATCTTCTTTGTAAGCCCGAAGCCTCCCGGATGGGCGCCTTCAATACCATAAAATGCCAGGACATCCTGATAGGTCAGATTCACGGTTTCAACTCCTATTGTGTTTGTTTTTTGTTTTATACTATGTATCCAGTACTGAGATGAATGGGCATATATAGCACATTTAACTGAAAAGCACTGTTTTTTGCCCTCATTTGTGTGTATGTCCATTCGAAAAAAAAACCCTTGCATATTCTATAAAAAAAGGAGGTGCATACCAAATTATGGTAAATAATAACTACTATGGAATGTGTAAAAATGGTATCGGCAGAGCAGTTGAAATACGGACTAACCGTGGCACAGTTCACCGGGGCATTATTGAAAGGGTAACCCCTTACAAAGTTTACATCCGGCCTTTAAGAGGCGGGGGCCGTAACTATCGGGGTTATGGATATGGATATTATGGCGGAGGATATGGCTGGGGCTGGGGCTGGGAGGGCGCAGCTGCAGGTTTCGCATTAGGCGCCATTACATCTCTTGCTTTTCTTGCTTTTTTATGGTGAATTGATAAATACAGCGGATTTTTATCAAGAATGTGCAGAGCAAAGAATGCTGGCATGCAAATACAAGAGGAAGAAATTATTGTTACTAAGAGGTGCTTTCAGCGCCTCTTTACTTTTTTCCTGATACATAACTTAACTAAGACACAATTAGCATTTACAGTGTATAGCCCTTAATCTTCCGATAAAGAATAGAAATGGAAGTTACCTGCTTTTTAAGGATCTTTCTCTAAATACCGGTACATAGGGAGATGTCAATATGAAACAAACAATTGCTGACTTATTAATCGATTCATTGCTTCATGCTGGGGTAAAACGAATTTATGGAATTGTAGGAGATTCCCTTAATGCCGTTCTCGATTCCATCCGAAGCTCTGGAAAAATAGAATGGATTTCCGTGCGGCATGAAGAAGTTGCTGCTTTTGCAGCAGGTTCCGATTCCATTTTAACTGGCAGTATTGCTGTTTGTGCAGGCAGCAGCGGTCCGGGAAATTTACACTTGATTAATGGATTGTATGATTGCCACCGAAGCCGGATACCTGTACTCGCCATCGCTGCTCATATACCAAGCAGCGAAATAGGGGGAGACTATTTTCAGGCGACGCGTCCGGAACAGTTATTCAAAGACTGCAGCCATTTTGCGGAAGTCATGACAAGACCTGAACAAATGCCGCGTCTTGTAACACTTGCCCTTCAGCAGGCAGTATCCAAAAAGGGGGTAGCCGTTTTGGTTCTTCCTGGTGATATTGCTGCTTTGCCGGATACCGAAACAGTTCCTGACCAGGTCATCCACCTTACTAATCCAGTGATCCGGCCATCTGAAGAAGAACTGAGCCGTCTGGCTGAATATCTGAACCATGGCAAAAAAATCACACTATTATGCGGGGCAGGGTGCGAGGGCTCTCATAGTGAATTGATGAAACTATGCAGTAAGCTTAAGTCTCCAATGGTAATCGCTTTAAGAGGAAAAGAACATTTAGAGTATGACAATCCATATTCTGTTGGCCTGACGGGCCTTATCGGCTATTCTTCCGGCTACCATGCAATGATGAACTGCGATGTTTTGCTAATGCTTGGCACTGATTTTCCGTACCGGCAATTCTTCCCCAAAAAAGCAGTCATCCTTCAAGTCGACATCCGTGCGGAGCATCTTGGAAGAAGAGCTGACTTAACAATGGGACTATGCGGAAATGTCAAAGATACTGTAGAATGTCTGCTTCCATATTTAACAAATGAGCATGACTCCAATCATCTTGATAAATACACGGATCATTATAAAGAAGTCCGAAAAGGGCTCGATAAGCTGGCAGCAGGAAAACCGGGAAGAAAACCGATTCATCCTCAATACCTCACCAAACTTGTAAGTGATCTGGCAGAGGAAGACGCTATTTTTACTTGTGATGTAGGCACTCCGACATTATGGGCAGCACGATATCTTCAAATGAATGGGAAAAGGAGACTGCTAGGGTCCTTTAATCACGGAACAATGGCCAATGCTTTGCCGCAGGCTATAGGGGCCCAGACCTCAAAAAAGGGCAGGCAGGTTATAGCACTATGCGGGGATGGGGGTCTTTCCATGCTTATGGGTGATTTGCTTACAGTTAAACAATATAATCTGCCCATTAAAATTGTGGTGTTCAATAACAGTTCATTGAACTTTGTAGAATTGGAAATGAAGGCATCCGGCTATTTAGAAACTGGTACAAGCCTTAATAACCCGAATTTTGCAGCAGTTGCAGAGGCACTTGGCATTAAAGGCTGGCGTGCAGAAGACCCAGGTGAGCTGGAAGAAACATTGCGTTCAGCCTTTTCACACGATGGGCCTGCACTTATTGATATAACGGTAAACCGCCAGGAGCTTTCCCTTCCTCCAAAAATAAAATTTGAACAAGCACACGGTTTCACTTTATGGATGCTAAAGGCCGTATTAAATGGACATGGAAGCGAATTAATTGAACTAGCGAAAACTAATTTGAGGAGATAATGATTACAAATTAAGGAGAAATAGTATGGAGTTTATGTGTTTTAGGATTGAGGCAAGTCTGGATGAAGATGCGAAAGGTATATTAAACGCGGTATGGAATGAAAAACAATTTAGAGAACTTGACCGATTAGACACGATAGATCTTTCAGCATTAAAAGATCATTATACGATAACCTCCAGGCAAGCCGGCAAAAGCAAGTGGATCATTTCAATCGAAGACAACTATACCGGCTGGATTGCTGCACAATGTGAAATCAGTTTAAATGACATTCAAAACGGGAGAATGGACATTGGAAATATAGAGATCGTTATGGGTTGACCGAATTGCCCGCTTGATTTGGTTAAAATTAGAAAACATAAAACAAAGCATTTTTCATCATTCTATTACTGTAAGTAGTATATAAAAAGGAGCTGAAAACAAAATGACTGTAATCAATCAGGTCAAAACGACACTGGCAGGTTTAAAGAGTGCTCAAGCCAACTTTGAAGCTTTTGCTCTTGGTACAGATAACCAGCAGGCTAAACAGCTTTACCAGAATGCAGCCCAGCAAACTCAATCACTTGTTGAAAGTCTTTCTCCGCGCATTCAGGAAATGGAGCAGGAAGAACCGCAATATAAGCAATAATCCGCACCAAAAGGGGCTGGCATTCTCAGCCAGCCCTTTTATTTGAACAATATGGATTGGTTTAATTATTACATACAACCCAAGACATCATATATCAAGATTAAAAGTAGGTGTTTATATGTCCAGCAATAAAAAGAAAAAACTGACCCCTGTGCAGCAGGAATATCAAAAACTGCAATCACAGATTGAAATAAAGAGGCCTGTATTTATGAATTGTATACGGGCATTTGTTATTGGAGGGCTCATTTGCCTGATTGGCCAAGCTATTTCCTTAGTGTATATGCACTTTTTTAACTTTACAGGCCAGACAGTCGGAAATCCCGTTGCTGGTACAATGATCTTTTTGTCCATGCTTTTAACTGGATTTGGAGTTTATGACCGAATCGCCCAATTTGCAGGTGCCGGATCGGCTGTACCGTTAACCGGATTCGGGAACGCAGTCATTTCAGCTGCAATTGAACATCGGACAGAAGGATTTGTACTCGGAGTAGGAGGAAATATTTTCAAATTAGCGGGTTCTGTCATTGTTTTTGGGGTATTTTCCGCCTTTGTGGTTGCAATGATTAAAACAATTCTCATCAAATGGGGGGGACTATAATGCTTACCGGGCATCGCACATGGATTTTTGAAAACAAGCCAGCAATTATATCCTCCTCAGCAATAGGGGGCCCTTTTGAAGCAAACGGGCCGCTATCAGATGACTTTGACCTGCTTCATGCAGATTTGTGGCTTAAACAGGATTCCTATGAAAAGGCTCATAGAGTTCTTTTAGAGGAAGCCTGCCAAAAAGCGATAGAGAAAGCGGGGCTTCAAAAAGAGCAGATTCAATTTTTCCTTGGCGGAGATCTTATCAACCAGATTACGCCTACAAGCTTTGCGTTAAGAACTATGGGAACTCCATATTTAGGCTTATTTGGAGCCTGCTCGACTTCAATGGAAGGGCTCGCTCTTGGAGCATACCTTGTCAATACGTCCGGTGCCAAGTATTTAATGACCGGAGCATCCAGTCACAACGCAGCTGTTGAAAAACAATTCCGCTATCCCACAGAATACGGGGGGCAGAAACCTCCAACCGCACAGTGGACAGTTACAGGGGCAGGCGTTGCCTTGCTGAGTGACCAGGGAAATGGCCCTCGTGTTACATCAGCAACTGTCGGTCGCGTCATTGATATGGGATTAAGCGATCCTTTTAATATGGGAGGAGCGATGGCACCGGCGGCTGTGGATACGATTGAGGCACATCTTAAGGAAAGGAATATTGACCCTTCCTATTATGATTTGATAGTGACTGGAGACCTTGGGAGTATTGGCCATGAAGTGTCTCTGCAGCTGTTAAAAAAGCATGGAGTCAAAATTAATGAAAATCAATACAAGGATTGCGGAATGATGATATACAAAAAAGGACAGCCGGTTCTTGCAGGTGCGAGCGGTCCGGGCTGCTCTGCCACAGTTGTTTATGGACACTTGCTGAACTCCATGAAAAAAGGAGAATTAAACAAAATTTTAGTGGTTGCAACAGGTGCTCTCCTATCTCCATTATCCTTTCAGCAAAAAGAAACGATACCATGTATTGCCCATGCAGTGTCAATTGAGTCCGACATGGTACCGTGAATGAAAAACACTAAAAGAGGGAAGGTGAACGAGGATGACAACAGCATCTGCAGTAAAACAGTGTCTTGCCAGCCTGAAGGGTATTGAATCTGAATTATCTGGCCTTGCTATAAGAACAGAAGATGAAGAATCACAGCGAAAACTCCATCAAGCGATGATTACTGTTCATGAAATAGTGTTGGATATGGAGCGCAGAGCAGGGGAAATGGAGCAGGAAGAGCCAACTTACAAGGGATTTTAACTTATTTATTAAGCAGGAGGTGTTAGGCATGCCTGAATGGATCAATATAATTTTCCGGTCTTTCTTATTCTTAGTTGTCCTGTTTTTTATTACAAAATGGCTGGGCAAAAAACAGATTTCTCAGCTCTCATTTTTTGAGTATGTTACTGGCATTACAATCGGAAGCATCGGCGCAGAAGTGGCCACAAAGATTGAACACAGCATCATCAATGGAGTGGTCTCGATAGCAACCTTTGCTATTGCGCCCTTTATAGTTGGCCTGATATCTTTAAAAAGCAAATCATTCCGTGGTTTTGTAGAAGGCAAAGGAACAGTATTTATCAAAGACGGCAAAATCATGGAGGATAACTTAAAAAAAGAAAAATACACTACTGATGAGTTACTTGAACTGCTTCGGAAAAAGGATGTATTTAACGTTGCAGATGTTGAGTTCGCCGTTCTCGAAGCAACCGGTGACCTGACCGCAATGCTAAAAAAAGAAAAACAGCCATTGACCCCAAAAGATCTTCAAATGAATATAGCACCCATTAAAGAATCCCAAGCTGTTATTATGGATGGAGAAATAATGGATGAACCATTATCTACAGCAGGGAAGAATCGCAAGTGGCTGCACACGGAATTATCTAAAATGGGTATTACAGTTGAAAATGTATTTCTTGGCCAAATTGACTCTTATGGAGAGCTGACAGTTGATCTTTTTGATGATAAACTTAAGGTAGCATCCCCGCAGGAAAGGCCGCTCCTGTTGGCATCTTTCAAAAAATGCCAGGCAGATTTAGAGCTCTTTGCCCTAGGAACAGATTCGCAGGATGCTAAGAATATGTATCATAAAAACAGTTTAAAACTGCAAAAAGCGATTGATGATGTCACGGCAATTTTAATAAGCTGAAAAAGCAGAGGTTTTTCAATCCTCTGTCTTTTTTTGCAACTGGAGTTTTGGGGCTTGTCCGTGATCCTCCAGGAAAAAAGAACAGATAAAATCTGTCCTTTTAACTATACCTTCCTAAAAACTTTAGTATAGTCCTGCACATGAACATCCAATGATGATCAATAAAATGAACAGAACAACTATTAAAGCAAAGCCGCTGCCGTAACCTCCGTAACCGCCGTCACCCATATTTATACCTCCATTCCTAATTTATGTGTTAAACTTAATTCCAGCACGCGCAACCAATGATGATTAATAAAATGAATAACACAACGATTAGTGCAAAGCCGCTACCATAGCCGGTAGAAACAGGTGCTGTGTATCCATATCCGCATCCGCCAAAGCACATTGAATATTTCCTCCTTAAAAGGGTACTCGGAGCTGCCTTAAATGCAATTCCTAATGCTATGTTATGTAGCAAGACAGCAGTTGTTACGGACAATCATCCAGATAATTGAGAAAGGGCTTGAAGGATAATAACCCTTTTCAGGCATAAAACCGGTTAATTAAAGATACCTATTTGAATTATTTTCTTGCTCTTGATAAACTAAATAGTCAGTTTAATAAAAATCCCGGTAAAGGAGAATCAACATGCCTAAGGTGTCGGATGATTATAAAGAGAAGAAACGTGAGCAATTATTGGAAAGCGCATTAAAATGTTTTGGTGAAAAAGGATATCAGGCAGCAACTATGGATGATATTGTTGCTTATTCAAAAACAAGCAAAGGCTTAATTTATAATTATTTTAAAAGTAAGGAAGAGCTATATTTATCATTGATGGAAGAACGGACGAGCAAATCCTTTAAGCAGCTTTCTGAACGATTCACTGCTATCGATTCTGCAAAAGAAAAAATACGAGTATTGTTCAGCATCTATAAAGAAAGACCGCAGACATCTGAGTGGAGAAATATAATCAGTGTTCATATGGACTTCTGGATCAATTCAGCTAAACAGGATAAATTGGGTGAAATAATGAAAAATCGGTACAAAGAACAATACAGGCTTTTCATGGCTGATATCATTGAAGAGGGGAAAAAGAAAGGGGAGTTTAAAAAAGAGGTTTCTTCTGAAGTTGCCGGCAGTTTATTTTGGGCGATGATTGATGGTATTTGCCTGCACTATTCCGTTGTTGCAGAAGATTATGCGTATACAGAACATTTTGAAACAGCTGAAGAAATGTACATGAATTATCTTCTTCAATAACATCAAAAAAATCAGGCTGGATCATAAAGGTCCACCTGATTTTTTAGTCTCGTGTAAATAAACAATTTTTTAGTGATTACCATTCCCCCATAAAATTAAAGTGAGAAGATATGCAGCTTAACAAGGTTTAAAGGTTTCTCATTTACTTAATTCTAAAAATTGTTTGACAATTTTAGGAGCAGTGAATAAAATAAACTTAACAGTCAGTTTTATTTAATTAAATAAAAGAAAGGGAGGTTTTTATATGGCAGTAAAAAACAAATTAATAACCGATAGACTGATCCTCCGGCCATTCCAGCTCTCTGAGGATATGGAAGCGTACGCATCAATAGCTGCGCAGCATGAGGTGGGAAAGTGGCTTCCAAAAAGAGGGGGATACACCTTCGAAGAAGCAAAATCAATGATGAAAAATTTTATCAGGCATTGGGAAGAGGAGGGTTATGGGCCATGGGCATTGACCAAAAAGGATGGTACTTTAATTGGACATATAGGTTTGAATAAAATATCAGACTTAGGAGAGGTTGAGCTTTTATATGCAATTGAGAAGGATAGCTGGGGAAAGGGGTATGCAAGTGAAGCGGCAGCTGCTTCGGTTTCATTTGCTTTTCATACACTTGGACTTAAGAAATTAATCGGACTGATCAAGCATGATAATGATCGTTCAAGAAGAGTGCTGGAAAAAGCCGGAATGACATATGTGAAAGAAATCAGATGGCGAGGAATGGATTTATTTTATTATGAGCTCCATTGCCAGAATCCACGGAAAGATGGGTAAACAGTCGTACTTTTTATATACTAAATCTTTTTCTGACATGGGCAGCATGATGGAAATGCTGGTTATGAATTCTGTTATATTTTCAAAAACGGAAAGCACTGTCTGGCTTTCTGCAGTATTATCGGCAAGAGTTTTTGGAGGGATTCTCTCAAGCATAGTTTCCGGTATTCTTGCAGATCGCTTCAACCGGCGGCAAATCATGATTTATAGTGATTTTATCAGAGGGGGAATAATATTAACACTCTGTTTCTTTTCTTCTCCATTTTTATTGCTTTTAGCTGCATTTTTAATGGGAATATTCTCAAGCTTTTTTTCGGTAAGTTTTAATGCTGAAATACCTCAAATTTTTGGAGAAGAAAAGGCAGTCAAGGTCAACTCGCTGCTTTCAAGGCTAAGTGCAATATCAATGGTAATCGGCTTTTTTGGGGCAGCCTTCCTTGCGGAAGTTTTAAATCCCATGGGTATTTTCGTTATCGATGCCCTTTCATTTTTTCTATCAGGAGCAGCACTGCTCAAAATTAAATGGGATTCAATTAAGCCAGTTTCTAAGGCCGTTCCAACGCATTGGCTTAAGGAGAGCCTTGAAGCCTGCAGGTTTGTCAGGGAAAGACCGCTGCTTTTAATGATATTTATTATTTTTCTATGTCAAACTTTTGCAGCAAGCTCACAGAATCTTGGAATTCCTCTTTTATCTGAAAGCTTGAGCTCTGAAAATTTCTCATTTTATCAGGGAATGATATGGGGATGCTGGGGTCTTGGGTGTATTTTAACGAGCATGTTTGTTCCAGGATTGAAAATGCTTAACCACAATTTTTTCCTTTCTTATATGGTTTTTTCAATGTTCGCCTCAATGGGGTTTATTTTATTAATGTGGAATAACGCCATCTTTTATATTATGGTGTTAGCTTTTATTACTGGAATGTTTGATGGAGGAACAGGTATCTATTTTAATGCTATTCTCCAAAAAACCGAAAATCGCATACGGGGAAGAATCTTCGGTATAGCAAACTTCTTAAATCGGCTGGGATTCGCTTTCGGATTTTTAGCAGCAGCTCAAGTGCTAAGGCATGTATCGATGCCTATGCTTGTTCTTTTTTTTCACGGGGGAATGATAGTAGCCGTATTATTAGGTTTCATTGTTTTATTATCAAAAAGACAGAATGTAAAAAAAACCATTATAGAAAATGAATCTATATAACAAATAAAGGGAGTGTCAGGAATGGCAATTGATCGCTTAACAGAAAAATTTGTGATTGTTAAATGTTCCGATGTAAAAATTGAAGATGTGTACAGTGCTTTTGACGCTGGTTTTTCTGATTATATTATTCCAATGAAAATTTCTCAGCAGGCGTTCATTGATAGATTTTTTGGTCCTGAGGGAAATCAGCTTGAAACTTCATATATCGCTTACTATGAAAATAAGCCAGCCGGTGTCATTCTGGGAGGAATCAGATATTTTGATGGCATAAAAACAATAAGGTGCGGGGCGATGGCCATTTCAGCTGAATTTCGCGGAACCGGGATAAGCAGGATCCTTTTTGATGCTCATAAAAAAGCAGCGGAGGAAAACAACTGCAGGCAGCTTTTTTTAGAAGTGATCAAAGGCAATGAAAGGGCTATTGCTTTTTATCATAAATGCGGATATGAAAAAATATACGATATATCCTATTTTGCAGCTGAAAATCCTGAAAAATTAACACGCTTTCAAGCAATTGGCAAAAATCCTGCAATTAGGATTGATGAGGTGGATTTTCAATTATTCAGTGCTGCTGCCGATAACTGGGAATTTCATATTAATTGGCAAAACGACTTACCTTATTTGGAAAGCAGCGACAATGTCAGTTATTTTGCTGCATTCGATGATGAACAAGTGATTGGCTGCCTTTCTGTCAACAGTGGCGGAAATATCAGTTTATTATATACAGACAAAAGATATCGAGGAAAGGGAGTAGCAACCAGGCTTTTATTTGAAGGAATAACGAAGCTGAAGGCAGCAAAACTCCAAGCGGGATTTCCCAACAACAGCCTTGCTGAAGGATTTTTAAAAAAAGCGGGTTTCAAAAAAACAGCACTTGCTCAATATGAAATGTACCTCTTGCTTTAAAAGTGTTCCATTTGGAGCAGGAGGAAACATGACCCCGCTATACTGCCCGGTCCCCTTATTTATATCAGATAGATAATTAAGAGGGATTGAGATGCTAAAACTCAGGCTGAATACACATTCAAGGGGAGAGAGGGATGAAAAGCATGATAAATGATTATGAATGGATGGAATTATATAAGCTTCAAAGACAGGAACTTGAAAGAAAAGCCAAAATGGCCGGTGAAAGGGCCGAAAGATTGAATGCCGCCAAAGTAAATGGCTTAAGAAAGGAGACAATAAATCTAAGAGAAAATCAAATATGCCTGGACTGCGAGTGATGTGAAAATTGTCCAGACCAAGCACACACAGCAAAAGCCCATAATATTATGGGATGATGGCTGTGTGTGTTTTTTTGATAGATAAAAATTATCTTTAATACCCTTTTTTATAATCAACAAGATTTAAAGAAGGCATTTGTCCTTCTGCGTATTCTTTCAGATTAGGAATAAATATTTCCTCAATCAGCCGTTTGTCATAATATTCTGTGGATCCTGCAGTATGGGGTGTAACGATTACATTCTCAAGCTCCCATAATGGATTATTTGCAGGAAGAGGCTCTTGTTCGAATACATCCAGTCCAGCACCAGCAATTTTCTGATTCTTAAGAGCTTCAATCATTTCACTTTCAACTGCTATTGAGCCGCGGCCGATATTGATAAAAAACGAGGACGGCTTCATTAAACTGAATTCATTTTTGCCGAACATTCCTTTAGTTTCTTCTGTTAGGGGCAGTGTGACCACAACATAGTCACATTGAGGCAAAACGGTATGCAATTTATCAGAAGTAAACATTTCGTCTACAAATTCTGCTTGCTGGCCTGAGTGACGTACTCCTAGCACCTTCATGCCAAAGGCTTTTGCAATTTTAGCCGTTTCAAGGCCGATTGCCCCAATTCCAAGAATACCGATCGTTTTCCCATGGATTTCTGCGTTCATATTGGCATGATCCCATCTCTTGGATTGCTGATTCTTGACATATGTATGAATTTTCCTGGTTAACGAAAGAATAAGTCCAAATATGGTTTCAGAGATAGGGTACGAATGTACACCATTTGCTCCTGTAATCAATATTTCCTTCACTTTCAGATCTTTAAGAGGCAAGTTGTTAACTCCTGCACTCCATGTTTGAATCCAGCGAAGCTTGCTGCTGTTTAAAACAGTATCTTTCACATTCGGTTTCCAGCCTGCCAGAACTTCTGCATCATCCAAATGTTTTTCCCAAATTTCAGGTTCCTTTCCATAGATCACTTCCCAATCTGGAATGATCTTTTGAATTTTTTCAGCAAGTGATTTTTCTACATTATGAGTTATTACAAGTTTACGCTTTGCCATATTACGCTCTCTCCCTGCCTTTTTAAGTAGTGAAAACGAATAACTTAATAAATAGAAAATATAATTTCAATATTGTAATTATATCAATAAAAGCAATAAAAATGAAAAATAAGGGATAAAATGCGCAAACTATTTGGCTTGCGCATTTTATCCCTTTAAGAACCAATTGTAATTTTATAGCTGCATGAATAGGTTTCCCCTGGATCAAGTGAAACGATTCCTTTTTTATTCTTCAGTTCCCCAGGCTCTCCAGATGCATCTGCAATGCCTTGCCAAGGTTCAATACAGACAAATGGCGCTTCATTATGAGGTTTCCATATACCCGCGTAGGGCATCCCTGCAAACTCAACCTCAACAAAGCATGAGTGTTTTTTTGAACGGAGGGCAATTTTATTTTGTTTGAGATTTTCAAAAATTAGAGCATCCTTTTCAAATAGATCATTGTTAAGCTCAAGAGTTTGCGAGGCAGGGGCAATTTGCCTTTTTTCAGGCATGCGTGTGCCGCCTTCCAATTCAAATACTGTCATTTTCTCTTTCTCGCCAAAGTCTAAATAGTAATCCTCGAACTGTTCATCCTCAAACACAGGGCAGCGAAAAGCAGGATGGCCACCGATTGAAAAGTACATAGCTTCCTTGCCAGGATTATTCACTTGATATCGGACCAAAACACTATTGCCTGCTAACTCGTACGATATTTCTAAATGAAAAGGAAAGGGATATATTTCTAAAGTGCTTTTTGTAGAAGAAAGGGTGTATGCATGTTTTGATGCATGGGATTCGCTTTCCTCAAATTCCAGATCCCTGGCAAAACCGTGCTGGGAAAGGTGAAAATCCTTTCCATTCACATAATATGTATCCTTGTTGACCCTTCCCACAATTGGAAACAGAACAGGAGCATGTCTGCCCCAAAATGCCTTATCGGCTTGCCACAAGTATTCTTTGCCATTTTCCTTTGAAAAGATACTGACAAGTTCAGCACCTTTGTCCTGCATTTTTACAATAAGTGTTTCGTTTTCAAGCTGTGATAACATGTTGATAGCTCCTTGCTTTCATAGATTTGTTCTTAGCATGCGCAACTTTTGAAATTAAAAGCCCCTGTCAACTGCCAGGTTGATTTACCAATCCTGCAGTAAAGTTAACATGTTTTACACAAATTTTCCCTGTATCTGTAACATTATCATCGCTTAGTGCTTTAATCTCAGCCTTATATGGATCATTTTGGAGGATGCTACAGAGAATGTTAACTAAATGGGAGGTCCCGGAATTTTAAGACATTACCAAATCATCTCGTTCAGTTTTGTGGGGAATGATGCGGGATTTGTTATCTTTCCAGTTTATCAACGCCAACGCAGATGCTGACGTCTGCATGACCTTATGAAATGAAATTGTCGAAGCACTGCTATTATGAGTGATTCCTTCATTATTTACCCTGGGACGGCTGAAGGAGAATATGATGAAGCCATAATTGTTCGTCAAGCAAACCTCGTGCGCCAGAACCTTTTTGCGGGTTATTAAGCTCAATCCCTGCCTATTCAAATTTTCCGATCGTTTAACGTGCCTTCCAATACGGAATACAGGCACCTCGCCCTTTGTGAAAAAATCATAAATCTTTATTTGGAAATCCATAGATAGATATATTTCCCTCCGGCATTTATTTTATCTTACATGTATCGCTATGTAAAACAGCACACTTTGAACTTGTGCAGAAGGTTCCGCACTTTCCGGCTAAAAATCATTTCAAAGTTTTTTATGGTCCAAAAAAAAGAACCGGCAGCATGCCGGCTCCATCTCAGTTCGATCTTTAATTATGACCAGACATTCCACCATTTTTTATGTTTTTTTGCAGCAGCAGCCTCTCTATAACCGGTTACCATGTCTTGAAAAGCTTCCTCACGCTCTTTGACTGCTTCAGTGAATTGCTGCAGATTAAGGTTCATAACATCTACCATGTGCTCCCTTTCATGCTGAAAGGTTTTCGACATGCTTGTTATATCCTTCTGGGCTTCTTTAACAGTTCGAGAGATTTTAGTTAACATATTTTTACTTTCATTCATCGTGTTCCTTGAAGATTCTGTAATTTGCTGTGACAGCAGTTCGTAAGTATCTTCCGAAGCTTTCGCAATGCAGTCGGAGATGGTTCCGAAAGTTTCGAAAGTAAGTTCCGAAGCTTTCTCAATAGCATCGTTCAGGAACTGAATTTCAGCTTGGCGTTTGTCATTTGAACGCTGTATCGATTTGGCAACTCCTTGGATCGTATGCATGTTTCCTTGATTGATGACCGTCTGAAGGTCTTCCACAATTTCCGTTTTACCATTTTGAATGACACCTTTAATCTCCCTGATCATATCCTGTCGGTAGTTTTCCATAACTGTTAGCATTTCTTCCATTCTCAAAACTTCTGGCGCCGGTTCATTAGGCGCGGGGGCGTTTGGCACTGCAGCAATTATTTCATTTGTTTCACTTGGCTTTCCGGAACCTCCGAAGGTTTCGGAAGCAGGTTGTGAAACGCCATTCAGGTGTTGTTCCAAAAGCGTTCGTATCATTTCTCTGCTAATATTTTTATCCCGCATTTCCTTGATCTTTTTCAAGAGGGCCATTTCCATATCAGTGTAAAATCTGGCACCCTGCTTGGATCTTGGAATATGCAGAAGCCCCGTAAAGTCTTTTTCCCATTGTCTGATAGTACCGGTTGGAACATTGATTTTTTTAGAAACATCCTTTATTGAATATGCTCTGGTTATTTGATTTGCACTCATTAATATGTCAGCCCTTTCACAGCAAATTTTTATTGAAGCTTGATAGCATGTATATTCTCTCATTACTTTCAGTTTTTCCTGCCATCTGACAAAAGCTATCAAAAGAAGAAGGGATTCAGCAAAACCTTGTAAAAACCATCAATTTCTTTATGAATGGCTGTTTTCGTAAACTTTGTTGCTATGGAACAAGGGGGTGATTTCCGCTACAGGATGCTCCAATCAACCTGCTTTAACAATCGATTTACCTCGGAAACTTATTAAATAACAACAACCTTTAAGAAAAGAGCCTTATGAAAATAAAAAATTCCATACTCCGAAAAGTATGGAAAGAACATTCATGAAGAAGAGCAGGAGCTGCAGGAAGTGCAAGAAGAACAGCTGGAGTCCCAACCAAAATGGCTTCCTCCATGTCCGGTGTCTCCATGGTGTCCGCTTAACCCTTCATGATGTGAATGATGACTGTGAGTCAGGCTGTCATCACCGAAGATATGCCTGCAGTGAATTTGATAGTTGCAATCATCTGTTTGGGCGAAAAAGAAGTAGGCGTAACTTGCATCATTATTATATCTATATAGATTTTTCCAGTCGGCAGCGTCTTCCATTTTGCTATTTTTTATCTTGGAAACAAATGTCTCAAAAACACGGATTGTCTCCAGGTTTGCCTGATTGCGCATATATTTATTTTTCAGATAAGAAAGATCTTCATTTATAAATTCATTGAAATATACCTGGCCTATTCCTTCTTTGAAAAAAGGTCCCCAAACAGAAAGTGAAGAATTGTCGATCGAGAATAATTGTACATAGCAAAAGTCAAAAAATGTTCGTTCAAAGGGCTTGTAAACAGGTTCTGTTTTGGGGTGATGGAAAATTTCGCATCCTGCAAAGTCCTTGCAGAATTGCTGGTACTCATCCTGATGATTCAACATGGTATGCCATAATTCATCAACCTTTGGACTAAACATTTCCATACTTTTAAAAATGGAGGCCATCAAAAGATAACGCTGAATTTCCCTCCAGTATAAGGCAGCCTGTGATTGGGACATCCTTGGGAATTTATTGCGGAATTCTGTATTGACCTTTTCCATATATTCATAGTGTAAAGCTTCATTCATGGATGAGGCCAACGGCTCAGCAATCTCATGATGTCCAATGTTTTTTATGCTTTCGAAAACAGCCTTGAAGTCTCTTTCAAATCGTTCATGTCTTGCGGCTCCTCTTTTTAATTCCGCCTGAAAAATCAATATTAAGATAGCAGCTCCTATAATTAATAACCAGACCATGATTTCAGCCCTTCCTAAAATAAATTAGGTTAAATTTTACAAATAAAACTAATTATACCACACGGTCATCAGGGATAAGACATGAAGTTTTGCCTTTATTGGAATTACATCTAGTCTTTACCATGCTGCCTTATTAATAGACTGAAATTTCAAAATATTTGTTTGACAGATTAAAGAAGGGGACCTTACAATAAAAGAAGTTATTAGTGAATAGAGAATTGGTGAAAATTATGAGCCAGACTGTCCAAATAGGAAAAATTGCTATTCTGCTTGCTGCTTTGACAGAAGAAGAAATAAAGGGCTTTCTTCCAGCCTTACATTCCGTTAGATTTTGCCAGGGAAAAGTAGGCTCGATGAATATGCAAAAAATCATCTCTGCTGTTGAAACGGCTGCAAAAAGAAATAAATTGATTTCAGAAGAACATTACCGGGAAACACACTCCTTATATCACGCGATTATCGAAGCAATCGAAGGTGTTACACGAGGGCAGATTGCAATAGGGGAAATGTTGAGAACGGTTGGTCTCAGGTTTGCCGTAGTCCGGGGCAGGCCATATGAAAAACAAGGTGAAGGAGAATGGATTGCAGTAGCATTTTATGGAACCATCGGTGCACCTGTCAAAGGACTGGAGCATGAAACAGTTGGTTTGGGCATCAATCATATTTAACTAACATTGCCTAAAGTCATTAGCGATTGAGGGGGCGATGATGGCACTACCATGCCATTATCGCCTTTTTGTGCAGAAAAAAACGGGTTTATCAATTTCAATCAGGAATATTCAGGAGGCAGGTAACATGATTGAATTGTCAGGGCATGCATTGTCATTGGATAAAATCGAAAGAGTGTGTTTTGAAAATGAATTGGTTTCCATTAGCACCGGCAGCATGGAACGGGTAAAAAACAGCAGAAAGGCAGTAGAAAGAATAGTTTCTGAAAAAAAAACCATATATGGAATCAACACTGGGTTTGGCAAATTTAGTGACGTAACCATTGATGAAAGTGATGTAAATGATCTTCAGCTACATTTAATCAGGTCACATGCCTGCGGGGTGGGTGAGCCATTTCCAGAAGAAGTGTCAAGAGCCATGCTGCTGCTGAGGCTAAATGCGCTGCTAAAAGGCTTTTCGGGAATCCGTCCCATCATAGCTGAGCAGCTGGCAACCCTTTTAAACAAGAGAATCCATCCGGTCATTCCGCAGCAGGGTTCATTAGGCGCATCAGGCGACTTGGCACCTCTCTCTCATCTGGCGCTCGTTTTGTTGGGAGAGGGAAAAGTATTTTATAAAAAACACATCATTTCTGCTAATGCAGCATATTTGCAAGAGGGATTGAATCCTGTCAGCCTGCAGGCAAAGGAAGGGCTAGCCTTAATTAACGGAACTCAGGCAATGACGGCGATGGGAGCTGTGTGCTGGCTGGAGGCAAGCAAGCTGGCATATCAAAGTGAGATGATTGCTTCACTTACAATCCAGGGGCTTGAAGGAATAATAGATTCCTTTCATCCTGCCATCCATGAGGCCCGCGGATACCAGCAGCAAATAGATGTTGCTAAAAGAATCAGGGTCATTTTACAAGGCAGCAGCCTTGTCACCAGACAGGGGGAAAAAAGGGTTCAGGATGCATACTCAATCCGCTGTATCCCTCAGGTTCACGGGGCATCCTGGCAGGCTTTGGATTATGTGAAGGAAAAACTTGAAATAGAAGCGAATGCGGCAACTGATAATCCCCTGATTTTTAACGAAGGGGAATTGATTATCTCAGGAGGAAATTTTCATGGACAGCCGATAGCCATCAGCATGGATTTTATGAAAATTGCTGCAGCAGAACTCGCAAGCATTTCTGAACGGCGAATTGAAAGGCTTGTTAATCCGCAGCTGAATGATCTCCCTCCCTTCTTAAGCCCTAATCCCGGCCTTCAATCAGGGGCTATGATCCTTCAATATTGTGCAGCTTCTCTTGTTTCTGAAAATAAAACCCTGGCACATCCTGCAAGCGTCGATTCTATTCCATCCTCAGCCAATCAGGAAGATCACGTCAGCATGGGAACAATAGCAGCCAGACATGCTCATGCAATTATTCAAAATACCAGGCGCGTTTTGGCGATTGAGCTGATATGCGCACTTCAGGCTGCGGAATACAGAGGACCAGATAAATTGTCGCCTATAACCAGGGATTTTTATAATAAAGCCAGAAAAGTCGTCCCTTCCATTAAAGAAGACAGAGTATTTTCAGAAGACATTGAAAATGTAACAAAATGGTTAAAAAAAAATGAACTGTGCTGGACAATGACTCAGGGAAGAGAAATTGTACTGCAATCATAAAAATAAAGGGGGAAGAGATATGCCAATTGAAGCGAACCGAAAAATTACTGTAAAAAGAGGGCTGACATTGGAATGCAAGGGATGGGAGCAGGAGGCAGCATTAAGAATGCTTTACAATAACCTTGATCCTGACGTAGCGGAAAAGCCTGAAGACCTTGTTGTTTATGGAGGCATCGGGAAAGCTGCAAGAAACTGGGAAGCCTTCGACGCTATTGTTGAAACACTGAGGCGGCTGGAACATGATGAAACACTTCTGATTCAATCTGGAAAACCTGTTGCTGTTTTCAGAACCCATGCCGCGGCTCCCCGTGTTTTGTTATCTAATTCTGTGCTTGTGCCCAAATGGGCTACATGGGAACATTTTCATGAATTAGACCGTAAAGGCCTGATGATGTATGGACAAATGACTGCCGGAAGCTGGATATATATTGGTTCACAGGGTATCCTTCAAGGCACGTATGAAACTTTTGCCGAGCTTGCCCGCCAGCATTTTGGCGGTTCACTGAAAGGAACAATAACTCTTACTGCGGGCCTTGGAGGAATGGGGGGAGCACAGCCGCTTGCTGTAACTATGAATGGCGGTGTCTGTATTGCAGTTGATACAGATGCCAAGCATATCAAAAAACGAATACAGACAAGGTATCTCGATGTTTTTGCAGATTCTTTGGATATGGCACTCATCATCGCAAATGAAGCAAAAATTAAAGGCAAGCCCCTTTCCATCGGATTAAAAGGCAATGCAGCAGAAATTCATCATGAGCTCCTTGACCGGCAGGTGCACTTTGATATCGTGACAGATCAAACATCAGCACATGACCCGCTGAATGGCTATATACCTGAAGGAATGGATGTAACAGAAGCAGAACAGCTTAGACGTGATAATCCCGAAGAATATATTAAAAGATCAACCCGTTCAATGGCAAAGCATGTAGAAGCCATGCTTGAATTTCAGCGAAGGGGGTCAGTAGTATTTGACTACGGAAATAATATCCGCCAAATTGCAAAAGATGCAGGTGTTTCAAACGCCTTTGACTTTCCGGGTTTTGTTCCTGCTTTTATCAGGCCGCTCTTTTGTGAAGGAAAAGGCCCATTCAGGTGGGCTGCCCTATCTGGAGATCCAGAAGACATATATAGAACAGACTCATTGATAAACGAACTGTTTCCTGAAAATGAGGCACTCAATCGATGGATAAAAATGGCTCGTGAAAAAGTTGCTTTTCAAGGGCTCCCGGCAAGAATCTGCTGGCTGGGATATGGTGAACGAATGAAAATGGGTCTGGCCATTAATGAACTAGTGCGGTCAGGCGAGCTGAAAGCTCCTATTGTTATTGGGCGTGACCATCTCGACTGCGGATCTGTCGCATCACCTAATAGGGAGACAGAATCCATGAAGGATGGAAGCGATGCCGTAGGGGATTGGGCTATACTGAATGCTTTGGTTAATGTCGCAGCCGGCGGGTCATGGGTTTCCGTCCATCACGGTGGAGGAGTAGGTATGGGATATTCCCTGCATGCTGGAATGGTAGCGGTTGCTGACGGCACTGATCTTGCAGAAGAAAGATTGAAAAGAGTGCTGACAACAGATCCTGGAATGGGAATTGTACGTCATGCAGATGCCGGTTATGAAGCAGCAATCAAAGCGGCAAGGAAAAAAAATCTCGATATACCATCGCTTAAGAGAGGATGATGATTTATGCACGATCTTGTTGTTAGAAATATTAGCCAGCTGATTCTGCCTGAGTCTTCTTTTTCTCCTTTAAAAGGCAAAGAAATGAGTGTTTTAAAAGTGAAGGAAAATGCTGCATTTGCTGTTAAGGACAAAAAAGTGTCCTGGATCGGCAATGATGAGGAAGCTGATTCTATAAAGGCCGGACAATACATCGATGTACAGCAAAAAATTGTTTCTCCTGGTCTTATCGATCCGCATACACATTTAGTTTTTGGCGGTTCCCGTGAAAACGAAATGCCCTTAAAGCAAAAAGGCATGAGTTATTTGGAAATTTTGGCGGGTGGCGGAGGAATACTTTCAACAGTGGCTTCAACAAAAAGAGCTTCAGAGGAAGAACTTTTTCAGAAGGCATCGTTCCATTTGGAAAGAATGATTTCTTTCGGAGTCACTTCACTTGAGGCTAAAAGCGGATATGGACTGGACCGCGATACTGAAATCAAGCAGCTGCGTGTTATTCAAAGGCTGCAGAATGCATTTCCAGCTGCCATTGTCCCGACTTTTCTGGGACCGCACGCCATCCCGCTTTCCTATAAAGGAAGAGAAGAAGATTTTTTAAATGAGATGATTGGTTTGCTTGATGAAATACGCCATAAAGATCTCGCTGAGTTTGCAGATATCTTTTGTGAGACAGGTGTTTTTACTACCGAACAGTCAAGGAAATACTTAAAAGCTGCAAAAAGCAAAGGATTTGGCCTAAAAATCCATGCCGATGAAATCGATTCACTTGGAGGTGCTGAACTTGCAGCTGAACTTGAAGCAGCAAGCGGAGACCATCTTGTAGCTGTTTCTGATAAGGGAATCAAGATGCTTAGTGATTCAAAAACAGTTGCCGTTTTATTGCCGGGAACCACATTTTACTTAGGAAAGGATGGCTATGCACCTGCTCGAAGAATGATTGACAATGGGCTGGCTATTGCTCTCGCGACTGATTTCAATCCAGGAAGCTGTGTAACTGAAAACCTTCAGCTCATCATGTCGCTTGCCGCTCTAAAGTTAAATATGTCAGCGGAAGAAATTTGGAATAGTGTTACAGTTAATGCAGCCCATGCAATTGGCCTGAACGGAAAAGCCGGGACAATTGAAATAGGAAAACCGGCAACCTTTGTCATCTGGGATGCAGATAACTATCATTACGTTCCCTACCACTTTGGTGTTAATCATGCTAAAACTGTTTATTTGGACGGAAATAAAATATGGGAGAGACAGAAGAATGAAAAATTTCAGCTATCTGACTCCAGGTAAGGAAGTTTTTTTCCAAGACCGTAATATGCCAAAAATCTACGATTGTCTGATTCCTTATTCAACAGGGAGGTCTGGTAAAACAGGGATTATTGGCCTGCCATATTCCAGGGCATCGATTTCCTCTTCACAAGCATCTGAAGCTCCGAAAACTATCCGGAATTGTTTGAGGGGGTTTTCCGCTTATTCAGGTGAACAAGTCCAGGATTACAGCGGAGAAGTTATCCTGGACTTTGGAGATGTACCTACACATCCCGCTAACATTGAAGAAACATTAAAAAGGCTCCGTATTTCTGTGAAAGAAATGCTAGGCACGTTTTCTTGTGAACGCCATATCATTCTTGGGGGAGATCATGGAATAAGCTTCCCTGCTATACAGGCATTCCAGGAAATATACGGAACAATTGGTGTCATTCAATGGGATGCACACCATGATGTCAGAAGCTTTGAAGATGGAGGGAGAACAAATGGCACTCCTTTCCGCAGTCTATTAGAAGGGGGATTTATTAAAGGGGAACATCTTGTTCAGGTTGGCATACGTGATTACTGCAACTCTAAAATATATCATGACTACACAAAGAAAAAAGGCATTACCGTTTATTCCATGGGAGATGTTGAGGAAACCGGCATTATTCCAATAATAAGAAAAGAAATCAGCCGGTTATCGGCAGTAACGGATTTAATCTATTTATCCGTAGATATGGATGTTGTGGATCAGGCCTATGCCCCAGGCTGCCCGGCAATAGGGCCCGGAGGCTTAACAAGCAGGGAGCTTATAAAAAGTATAGCTGAAGCATCACGCCATCCGAAAGTAAGAGCAATGGACATAGTGGAAATTGATCCTTCCAGGGATTTCCGTGATATAACAAGCAGGCTTGCTTCAGCAGCCATGCTCGAATTCATATTTTCCTAATAAATTTTGCTATGGAAACAAGGAGTTGATTTCAGCTCGAGAATGTGCGTTTCCAGTTTAAGCAGGATTCTCACACCTTTCGCGCCAATAAACACCATTGAAAATGTGATCGCCCTGTTCGAAAAGAGCCAATATAAAAAATGCAATGGTATCCCTAATAAAAATTCTTTGTCTAAAGGGCAGAATATAATTCAAACGAACTAACAAAAGAGGGATACCACATGAAAACTTACAGATATATGCTAAAGGAATCACTGGATGCTGCAGAATTAGCTGAAGATTTGAAAGTTCAAATTGCTGTCAACCGTTTTTGCGATGTGAAGATTAGCCATGACGAACACCGAAATGAAATAGTTGTTCATTTGCCTGAAGCTGATGGAACAATTGAGGACGTTGTGGAAATATTCATGGCCGACTATAAGACAGGTGAACTTATTGAATAACCATAAATACCCTGAAAACAGCAGACAATTAAAATTAATAGCCTCCTGCTAAAAAGCAGGAGGCTAAATTATTTAAAATATTAGCGGAATTTCTTTTACACCCCGTACAATCATTCCTGGTCTCCATTGCAATTCATCCGGATCAATGGCCAGGCGAATATCCGGCATTCTGTTTAATAAGGTATTAATGGCAATCTCTCCTTCTAAACGGGCAAGGGGCGCACCAAGGCACAAATGAATTCCTTTTCCAAAAGCAAGGTGCGGGCTTTTTTCCCGGGCAATGTCGAGAATATCCGGATCTTCGAAAACTTGAGAATCACGGTTGGCTGAATTTAGCGCTACAATAACATGATCTCCGCGTTTTAATTCAACATTCCGAAAAATAAGGTCTTCGCCTGCCCAGCGGTCAGTGCTGAATTCAACTGGGCCATTATAGCGGATCAGTTCCTCAATAGCAGTTGAAATGAGCTCAGGATTATTCTTCAGTTTATCAAACTGTTCCGGAAATTCAAGCAGGGATAGGATACCATTACCTATCAGGTTGACTGTAGTTTCGTGCCCTGCAATGATTAAAAGAGAGACAAGACCATACAGTTCCTCTCCCGACAGTTTTTCTACGTCATCTTCTGCGTGAATTAGGTCATTTATCATGCCTTCACAGGGGGTTTCACGCACCTGCGCAAACCAGTCCTCAAGGTAGGCAATGAATTCTGACATATGCTGGCCAACTTCTTCAAAACTTTCAGCAGTTCCACTTTCTATAAGGGAATTGGACCATATCCTGAATTTTCCCCTGTCTTTGCTGGGAACTCCAAGCATTTCGCAAATGACAATGATGGGTAGAGGAAATGCCAAATCATCAATTAAATTTAATTTACCTTTTGCTTTTACATCATCGAGGAGTTCATCGGTTATTTCCTGAATTCTTTCACGCATGCCTTCAATCATTTTGGGTGTAAACGCTTTTTGTACAAGGCCTCTTAACCGTTTATGATCAGGCGGATCAGAAAAGAGCATATTTTGGGTAAAGATGCTGGTATGTGAAGTTGGCTCATCAGTTAATTTCGTATAATCCTTAATAAATCTGCTGTCTTTTAGTAGTTCAGAGGCATCTTCATGCCGTGTAATCAGCCAAGAATGCATTCCCCCAGGAAGAATGGTCTTATAAATGGGAGCCTCCTCTCTAAGTTTTTTGTAAAGTGGATATGGATTTTTAACAAAAGCTTCTGTAAACATATAATTTTGTCCATTTGTTATCTCTCCATTATCTTTAAGTTCCATTTTATATTTCTCCTTCCCAAATGCTTCTTTGCATATTCAGTTCTAATATTTATTATAATACGAAAACGAAAAATTCAGAAAATTAAGTGTTTACTTTACATGGTTTTTTTAGAATGATTTCTAAACAAAGGGATAAGTTATAAAGTGAAGTAACTAACAGTTCGGGTTATCTCTCTTTCAAGTCTATCACTGAAGTTTTAAACAAATGGGATTATAAAAGCGAAATAAAAAGGATGGATCTTATATGCAAACTAACTTATATAGCACAGAGAGCCTGCTTCACCTTAACAGTCTAAAAAGCCTCGTTCCCGAAACACTGCATGCATATGCAACATATAACAGTGCAGTGCTGAAAGCTGGAGCTTTAAACAGAAAAGAAAAAGAAATCATTGCCCTTTCATTAGCATCTGCAATACAATGCCCGTACTGCATCGATATTCATACAAGAAGTGCCAAAACAGAGGGAGCTTCACTTGAAGAACTGTCTGAAGCTATATTTATTGCCGCTGCAGTAAAAGGCGAAAGCACATTTATGCAACAAGAAGAAATAACCGGACAATCAAATGAACGAAATGAGTGCCAAGAAACCTGTAAGAATTTTTTTGATTCAGCCTTCCAGGCAGGAAAGCTGAGCCCGAAAATGAAGGAAATCATTGCACTAGCGGTTTCCCATCTTTTAAAGTGCTCTTATAGCATTAAAAAGTATACAAAGAATGCACAAGCAGCAGGGGTATCCCACCAGGAACAAATGGAGGCAATTTTTATTGCTTCTGCCATATGTTCCGGGGGAGTTTATATGCAAATGGCAAACATGATATCAGTATATAATGAATCTTGATAAAGTCCTGAATATTACTATCCGCAGCCCCTTGAAATAGGGGCTTTTTACTTTTCGCAGCTGTATTGACTGATAAAAGAAACGTTTATATGGATGCTAATCCTTATTTCTTCATATATTGGAAATGGAGAAGTCAATAATTTATGGAGGAAATCATGATATTAATAGACGGGAAGCAAACAAACCTCGAGTCCCTGCAAATTGAAGGCTATGACTCAGAGTCAATTATTAAAAAAATGATTGCCTACAATGCGAAATATGAATATCCAAGCCCTAAATATTTGAGGTTCGAACTGTTTACACGCAGCAATATTTTAGAAGCCTCAAAAAAATTGAATGAGAGCGGAGCGGGATTTGAGACATTTGAACATTCAATGTGCAATAAAAAATATTGGGACCGGCTGAATAATGGAGGATTTTTGCTAAAAAAGGACGTATCCCCCGCATCAGCCATCTTAGATATCCTAAATAACGGGGAATATTATGCATTTGAATGTTCAACTGCCATGGCAATAGTTTTATATATAACTGTAATAATGACCATCGGAAGAGCTTCATTTAACAAATATTTCGAAGGAATACTTTTAATGGATGGATATTTCGATGAAGACCTTGAGCTGTATTCAAAAAAAGGCGATGATTTTTTGCCAGGTGATATATTGTATTTTAAAAATCCGGATTTTGATCCAAAACAGCCTCAGTGGAGAGGGGAAAACGTCATTTATTTCGGGAATGACAAATTTTTCGGCCATGGAATAGGCATTCAAAGTTCAGTTGAAATCATTAGCTTTCTCAATGAAACAAGAGCAAAGGACGGAAGTGAATCAGCATTTTTGACACGATCCATTACAAGACCTGATTTTATTTCGTTATATAATTTAAAGAACCTGTAAGTATATACAATTATATTCAGGCAATCTGAGCTTTTAACCACCCGAAGATTCAGTTCCGATTTATCCTTCCTGTCATACACTGCAATTAACCAAATAAAGGAATAAAAAAATAAGGAGTGTTATTGATGACAGCTGTTGCTGGCGGCTAAGGTTTCGGTAATGGTTTTTTTTTATTAGTGGTATTGTTTATACTTTTAATCATTATAAGGTACAGCTGCCTCAGGGGCTACGGAGGATTTAATGGATTAATTGATCAATCGACCTGCAATAATCTGCTGCAAAAAATGAAACACCCATATTTCTTTTTTTTGCAGCAATTTTTTGCAGCCAAAACTATGGGGCCATGGCCACGGTTATCTGTTAATATCTTTATGGGCGGAGCCTGCGTTGATTGAATCTGAAGAAAAAATATTCACAACCAGCATTTCCCCCAGAACATGTGCCCTAATAAGGACGGCTTGATTAAGCGTATTGGCAAACTGGAAATCGGGGCCATACCAGCTGACTGTCGCATCTCTACCTTTTGGTACATACGGAACAGCCCGGCTATGCGAGTACCTTTGAACAATGTCCAATCCAGCAATATCTGCAGCATTGAAAAGGGTAGAAGATACCTGGCAAATGCCGCCGCCTATCCCTTCCGAAAATTCTCCTTTCACAATAACGGGAGCCTTTAAGTATCCCTTACTTTCGGTTCTCATTCCCACTGCTTTATTAAAGGAAAAAATCTCACCCGGAAAAACAACATAATTATTGAGTGCATTTGCAGCAAGGCTGATATTATGCGAGCGATTTTTGTTGCTTGATTTAAAATAGGTTACATAATGGCCAATCCTTTTGGTCCGGATATTTGATAGAAGTTCACTGTCCACTTTAGGATAAATGGAAATCATCGGTGTTTCCAGATGAACATCCCTTCCGCTGAAGAAGAACGCATAAAATTGCCTGGTAAATTCCTGCTGATAAAGCTTTGAGCCATTCTGCCCTGGCACGATCATCCCCTGTTCATTAATCTCTGCATTCTTTGGTGGCTGATAAGTCTGCTCATCAAGCATTTTAATGAAAGTGCGATATCTCTCCATATTTAAAACTGGAAAGCCTGGTAAAGGAATAGAAAAATCAGAATGGTCAGCTTCAGCAATTGTGCGGCCCATATAGCTGACTGTCAAATGTGCTGATGAACTCCAAATATTCGTGATAAGCATTAAACTGGCGAACCAATGGAAAATCATTTCATGTATACACCGCCGTACATATTAGTTTTCATATAATTCCACTTCTATTAATATAACCAGCTTAGACGATTGAATGTATAAACACCCCAGAAGTTTAATTTGCCCTGTACCAGTTGAAACTTCAATTGAATGATTACAAATTCAGCATGGATACTGATTAGGCTGGCTACCCAAGAACAACCTGTCCAAATTAGGACAGCAAACATCTTACATAATGTCTACTAAAGTAATTTAAGGCTGGCTGTATAATCAATAGACATAAAATTTCAAAAATATTTGATGAAAGTGGTGGAAACATGATTGCAGCGCGCTCAATAAACAGCAAGAGACTGCAACAGCGTATAGAAAAACTAGCGGAAATAGGCAAGATCAGTGATACTGGTGTGTGCCGTCTTGCATTGTCCATAGAGGACCGGCATGCAGTAGACATTGTCCGCGGCTGGATGGAAGAGGCTGGCTTAAAAACACGCATCGATAACTTTGGGAATTTAATAGGGAGGCTTGAAGGGAGCAATCCTGATATGCCCTCTCTGATGCTGGGTTCGCATATTGATTCACAGCCTTATGGAGGAAGGTTTGATGGAACTATAGGAGTGCTTGGAGCCATTGAGACCGTACAGACCTTGCAGGAAAAAGGGATTGTTCCTGATATTCCAATTGAAGTGGCAGCCTTTTGCGATGAAGAGGGATGCCGATTCAATAAAGGGATTTTTGGTGTCCGGGGCATTTGGGGCGAACTTGAAGAAGGAGAACTGCAGAGAGTGGATAAAGACGGCATCACAAGGGAACAGGCCCTGATCAGTTTTGGATGCGATCCATCAAAATTTGCTGAGTCGCAGTATAAAAAAGGGAGTGTTGCTGCTTTTCTTGAGCTGCATATTGAACAGGGGCCGGTTCTTGAAAAATTAAATAAACCCGTGGGAATTGTAACTGGCATTTCGGGTCCATTATGGCTGACCGTAGACTTTACTGGCTTCGCCGGCCATGCAGGCAGTGTCCCTATGGATATGCGGAAGGATGCATTGCTTGGTGCCGCAAAAGTAATTGTGGCACTAAATGAGATTGTAGCCCGCAATCCAGATTCACCAGCAGTTGCAACAGTAGGAAACATTGAGGTATTTCCTAATTCCCGTAACATCATTCCTGAAAAAGTCACTTTTACTGTTGATTTACGGGATATTGATATTGAACAGAGAAACCGGAATGAAATGGAGTTAAAAAGGGAGATTCAGAAGATCGCCGAACAGCATGGACTTAAAGCAGTTATAAGAGAAGACACCAATACTGAACCCCGTTACTGTGCAGAGTGGATCAAAGAGGCCATACGCAATGAAGGCAAAAAAATGGGTATTGAGCCCGCTGAGCTTATGAGCGGACCTTTTCATGACAGCATGGTCATGTCAAGATATTGCGATTATGGAATGATTTTTGTACGCTGCAAAGACGGAATCAGCCACAACCCTCTTGAGTATTCGTCGAATGAAGATATTGCACTTGGAACAGAACTGCTATACCTGACTGCATTATCCGTCATTGAAGCGAAGAAATAATCTATAAAAACACTGGGGGTGAGTTCAGTTTTCATCCCCGCATTTTTATGAGCAAGGTTCTTATTTAAGGGCTCTTTTTGTAAGGCTCTTTTCTTAAAGATTGCTGTTACTTAAATAAATTCCATTGTTATAGCAGGTTGGCTGGAGTGGAAGGTGTGGAGACTCCTGCGGGATCAGCGCACGCCCCGCGGAAAGCGAAGCATCCTGGAGCGGAAATCAACCCCTTGTTTCATAGCAACAAAGTTTACGAAAACAGCCTTTTGTAAAGATTTTTTTTATTTGTTATGTGAGGATTCCAATTGCCAAGTCAGGCTGATATGAACGTAAGGTGAACCTTTGTGAAAAAGAGATCCGGGGCAGAAGCTGTTTGAAAAACCTTACAGAATGAGAACAGTACAGCTGGTTTGAGTTGCAGAAAAACCAGAATGCGAGGATGATAATTGATTTGATGTAGATTTGATGTACATATTCTACAGCGCTTTTCTGCGAACTAGTTTTTACACTATGTATGAATCGGCAAATTATATACTTACAAAGTGTTTAATGAATTGCAATCTTTGTCATTATAAAATAAGTGAAATGAATACTGATTATTCCGTATACTTTATTAATTTGAAAACAGGAGGGATTTTCATGACTGATAAAGTGATGATTGGGCTTATACAAGCGGCAAATGATATTCATGGAGATGAGCCAGTGGAAGTCCATAAAAAAAGGGCAATTGAGAAACATGTGGATTTAATCAGGAAAGCAAAAGAGAAATCGGCGCAGATCATCTGCCTTCAGGAAATTTTCTATGGTCCATATTTCTGTGCGGAACAAAAAACCAAATGGTACGATGCAGCTGAAGAAGTACCAAATGGACCAACAGTAAAATTTTTTCAGGAACTGGCAAAGGAACTTAGTGTCGTTCTCATTCTTCCAATTTATGAACGGGAGGGAATAGCCACCTATTACAACACTGCCGCTGTCATTGATGCAGACGGCTCTTATTTGGGCAAATACCGTAAAAACCACATTCCGCATGTTGCAGCAGGAGAAGAAGGCTGCGGATTTTGGGAAAAATATTATTTTAAGCCTGGTAATCTTGGCTATCAAGTGTTTGATACCGCCTACGCCAAAATTGGTGTGTATATATGCTATGACCGGCATTTTCCGGAAGGTGCACGGCTTCTTGGGCTGAAAGGAGCAGAAATTGTCTTTAACCCGTCCGCGACGGTAGCTGGCACTTCTGAGTATTTATGGAAGCTGGAACAGCCTGCACATGCAGTAGCAAACGGATACTATATTGCCGCAGTCAATCGGGTGGGTACCGAAGCGCCATGGAATATGGGAGAGTTTTATGGCCAGTCATACCTAGCAGACCCAAAAGGAAATTTTGTTGCCATGGCAAGCAGAGATAAAGATGAAGTTATTGTTGGGGAAATGGACAGGAAGCTAATCAGGGAAGTCAGGGATGCCTGGCAATTCTACCGTGACCGCCGGCCGGAAACTTATAAAGAAATGACGGCTTTGCTGCCATAAAAAAATATATAAAAATAGCCAAGAAGGGAGAACGTTCATGAATAAAGCTGAAAGAATATCTCTGCATCAGCTGGAACGGAATTTTGAAGAAATTGAACCTGCTTTGACAAACCGGCAGGCTATTGAAGAAGCAAATCGATGTTTATATTGCTATGATGCCCCTTGTATTAAAGCTTGCCCTACAGATATAGATATCCCTTCTTTCATCAAAAAAATTGCATCCGGCAATTTAAAAGGTTCGGCTAAAACAATTATGACTGCAAATCCTGTAGGTGCAAGCTGTTCAAGGGTATGCCCTACAGAAGAGCTATGCGAAGGAGCTTGTGTGCTTAATCATGCCACTTCCCCAATCATGATTGGAGATCTTCAAAGATATGCAACGGACTGGGCGATCAGGAATGAAGCAGTCCTTTTTAAGGCCGGAAAAAAGACCGGGAAGAAGGTAGCTATTATAGGGGGCGGCCCCGCCGGTTTATCTGCTGCCAGGGAGCTTGCTATTTTGGGACATTCGGTCACAATATTTGAGGCCAAGGAAAAAGCGGGAGGAATGGATACATACGGAATCGTTTCTTTCCGTCTCCCTCAAAGCATATCATACTGGGAAATTCAGCAAGTAAAAAACCTTGATGTGGAAATCAGGACAAATACGGCAGTAGGCAAAGATATCGCTCCAAAAGCCATATTAGATAACTATGATGCTGTTGTTCTTGCCATAGGCATGTCTGAGGTTCCAAAGTTAGGAATTGACGGAGAGGAATTAGACGGTGTGTATGATGCGATTTCATTTGTTGAAGCTACCAAAACAGGAACACTTACCAAAGACTTAATAGGAAAAAAAGTTGCGGTAATCGGTGCAGGAAATACGGCAATAGACGCGGCCACCTGTTCTGTCCGCCTGGGTGCAGAAGACGTCAAAATCATTTACCGGCGATCTATTGATGAAATGACAGCCTATGACTTTGAATACGAATTTGCGATACATGATAATGTGGATTTCCAATGGCTTACTGCACCTGTAAGGATCATTTCTGATGGCCAGGGAAGGGTATCTGCAATTGAATGCATCAAAATGATCTTAAGTGAACCTGGCGACGATGGGCGGAGAAATCCGCTGCAAGTGCAGGGCTCTGAATTCACCCTGGAAATTGACGCGGTTATCAGAGCAATTGGACAATCCCGTTATATATCTTTATTAGAAGAATTTGGTGTTGAACATAGAGGAGGAGTAGTTAAACTTATCCCTGATTCATATAAAACCACATGCGATAAAGTATATGCCTGCGGTGATGTGACTTTTGGAAAAGGACAGGGTGAAGCAATGGTGGTCTCCGCTGCACAGCAGGGAAAACTGACTGCCTATGAAGTTCATAAAAGTCTTGCAGGCGAAGTAACCGCAACTGCCTAAATAGCTAAGAAGGAGGCATAACATGGCTGATTTACACATTAATCTTGCAGGGATAAAATCACCTAATCCCTTTTGGCTTGCTTCAGCCCCCCCGACCAATTCAGGCTACCAGGTGCAAAGGGCATTTGAAGCAGGATGGGGCGGAGCTGTATGGAAAACACTCGGAGACCCAATTTTGAATGTAACCTCCCGTTTTGCTGCAGTCGGGTTCAATGGCCAGAGAGTAGCAGGCTTTAATAATATTGAACTGATTACTGACAGACCCCTTGAAGTGAATTTAAAGGAAATCTATGAAACTAAAAAAAGGTTTCCGGATCATGCTATCATCGCCTCATTAATGGTTGAGCCAAAACAGGAGAAATGGCATGAAATTGTTAAACGTGTAGAAGATGCAGGAGTAGACGGTTTTGAGCTTAATTTCGGCTGTCCTCATGGAATGGCGGAACGGGGAATGGGCTCCGCTTCAGGACAAGTACCTGAACTCGTAGAAAAACAGACATATTGGGCAAAAGAAGCCGCACGCTCACCCGTTATCGTAAAGTTAACTCCCAACATAACAGATATTACGGTAACAGCAGAAGCTGCGGTAAGAGGCGGAGCAGACGCCGTCAGCATGATTAATACGATAAACAGTCTTGCAGGGGTTGATATACATTCCTGGAATACGATTCCTCATGTAGCTGGAAAAGGGGCACATGGCGGCTATTGCGGTCCGGCAGTTAAGCCTATTGCCTTGAATATGGTAGCGGAATGTGCCCGGAATGCACTTATAGATGTACCAATTTCAGGAATAGGAGGAATATCCAATTGGCAGGATGCCGTTGAATTTATTTTAATGGGTGCTACTGGAGTTCAAGTATGTACAGCGGCTATGCATCATGGTTTTAGAATAGTAGAAGATATGATAGAAGGACTATCCAATTATTTAGATGAAAAAGGCTTGGCCTCAGTCATGGACCTTATAGGAAAATCCGTTGGACGCTACTCAAACTGGGGCGAGCTCGATCTAAATTATAAAGTAGCAGCCAGAATCAATACAGAAGTATGCATTAAGTGTAATAAATGCCATATTGCTTGCGAAGATACTTCACATCAATGTATTGATATTCTTACCGGAGAAAATGGAAACTCTTATTTGCGTGTGCGGGAAGAAGATTGCGTGGGGTGCAATCTTTGTTCCATCGTTTGCCCGGTTGATGGTGCAATTGATATGGTTGAACTAGAAAGGCAGCTGCCGCCGATGACATGGAATCAAAGACAAAGTGCAATTGGAATGCTTGGTGAAAGAGACCTGGTTAAATAGGAGGGTATACTATGAAAAAAATAATCCGAAACGGAAAAATTGTCACTGCATCAGATGTCTATAAAGCAGATATATTAATAGAAAACGAGAAAATATCAGCTATAGGCATAAATCTCAATGCAGAGGGTGCAGAAATAATCGATGCTGCCGGTTCTTATATTTTTCCTGGCGGAATTGATCCCCACACACATTTGGATATGCCCTTTGGCGGAACAGTTACTAAAGATGATTTTGAAACTGGAACAATTGGTGCGGCTTACGGCGGAACGACAACTATTATTGATTTTTGTTTAACTGAAAAAGGGGAACCATTAAAAAAAGCCATCGATGTCTGGCATGAAAAGTCCAGGGACAAAGCAGTCATTGACTATAGTTTTCATTTAATGATTTCAGAGATAAATGAAGATGTACTTAATGAGATTCCAAAAGTAGTTGAAGAAGAGGGGATCACTTCTTTTAAGGTGTTTATGGCTTATAAGAATGTTTTTCAGGCAGACGATGAAACACTCTTCCGGACACTTGTTACAGCAAAGGAACATGGGGCATTGGTGATGGTACATGCAGAAAATGGGGATGTTATCGATTATTTAACAAAAAAAGCACTTGTAGAAGGTAAAACTGAACCGATTTATCATGCATTAACCCGTCCTCCCGAAATTGAAGGAGAAGCAACGGGCAGGGCTGCTCAGCTTGCCGGCCTTGCGAATTCGCAATTATATGTCGTTCATGTATCCTGCCAGGATGCGGCAGAAAAAATTATAGAAGCAAGGAAAAAAGGGTTTGAAGTGTGGGGAGAAACCTGCCCTCAATACCTTGTGCTAGATCAATCCTACATGGAAAAGCCAGACTTTGAAGGAGCAAAATATGTCTGGTCCCCTCCGCTTCGGGAAAAACATCATCAGGATTTTCTATGGAATGCACTGAAAAGCGGTCAGCTGCAGACCATTGGCTCTGATCAATGCTCCTTCGACTTTAAAGGCCAGAAAGATTTGGGAAGAGAAGATTTCACAAAAATACCTAACGGGGGCCCCATGATTGAAGACCGAATGAGCATCCTTTTTTCAGAAGGTGTTATGAAAGATCGGATCACCTTAAATCAATTTGTTGATATCACTGCCACAAGAGCCGCCAAGCTGTTTGGTCTTTATCCACAGAAAGGAACGATTGCCGTTGGATCAGATGCTGACTTGGTAATATTTGATCCATCCGTAAAAAGAGTGCTTTCTGCAGAAACTCATCATACTGCTGTCGATTATAGCGCTTTTGAAGGCATGGAGATAACAGGGGAGCCTGTAACTGTTTTATCCAGGGGGAGTTTTGTCATAAAAAATAAGCATTTTGTAGGGGAGCCAGGAAAAGGGAATTATCTTAAACGCTCAAAATACGGAAAAGAATCTAAAATCAGGGTAGAAGAACTTTCATTATAGAAAAATCTTTTCCAGACTGAGCCACTTCGCCTGGCCTAAGTCAGCTGATTGCTTAAAATGTGGGGAAGGGTGTGCGGAATGTCAGATTTCCAAGAGTTCCTAGAGGAAAAAGAAAAGATTGATAACCTGGTGAACCAAGGGTACAGAATAGAACATATAACTGAAAATCTCAGCGGTGCGTTTGTAGACTTTAAAAAATCTAAAGAAGTAAATGAATATCAGCAGCTTCATATTAAAACAGCAGAAGGCAGAAAATATTTCTCAGTATTATTATTAGAAGCAGCTTACAGCAACAAAAAATAATTACCGCAAATATTGCGGGAAATGTCTAACCATATCCCTTTTTATCCTATTTTAGAGACATGAAGAAAATCATGTCTCTTTTTGATGTTAGAAAAACTGACAGTCCTATGGCTGAGATGACTGATTTTTATTATAATTATAATAATATGAAACAATCATAATCATAATAGGAAATGAGGCTGCAGCAATGAATTCTTTTATTACAATAGAAGAAATCTTAAAGCGAAAACACTTTGATAAAAGCTGCATAGCAGCAGGAAATCAAGGAATACAGCGTTTAGTGAAGTGGGTGCATGTTGTAGAATCCACCCAAGTCAACCACTTGCTGAATGGAAATGAATTAATTCTTACCACCGGCCTTGGCTGGAAAGATGATGAATCATTATTTATGCCATTCTTACAGCAGCTGATTGCAGCCCAGGCCTCTGGAATATGCATAGAATTGGGCACCAATATTGTTAACATTCCTCAAGAAGCAATTGAATTAGCTGACCGCAGCAAATTTCCTATCATCCTTTTTCATCATGAAGTACCCTTTGTCGAAATAACCCACGATCTGCATTCCATCATCATTAATAAGCAATATCTTTTGATCTCAAACATTGAAAATTATTCCCAGGAGCTGAACAAAAATCTCTTGGAAATCGACCATTATGAGCAAATACTTAAGTTTTTGCAAAATTACTTGGATCTTCAGGTATTAATTGTTTTCAATGACAATAAATCGCTCTCTTTTCCTATAATAAGGGGAAAAGAGCTGCTGTTATTGCTTGAACAGATAAAAGAATATGACCGCATTCAGCATACATCCATGTTAAAACAGACAATCACAATTCTTGGAGAAAGCTATGCAGAACTGATCATTTATGCCAAAAACCGTATGTTGAATGAATTTGATCTCATTATTTTAGATCGGACAGCCACTGCACTTGCTCAGCATTTCTTAAGGGATTTATATGTGGAGGAAAGAAAACTGGCCGAAGAAAGCAAATGGATCAGAAGCTGGCTGGATGGCGAATATAGCGAAGAGGTTATACGCAGCCAGCTTTCATACAGCCATCCGCAAACTAATCTTAATGGAGGGACGGTCTGCATTTGCAAGCTTAAGGCAGCTTCCAATAAAAACTCCTCAGTAGACCGCACATATTTTAAATTATTGTTCAGGACGGTTTTCGAACAAAGTGGATTTCAGCTATTTTCTACTGAAATTCAGCATAATCTGATTTTTATTCTAGGCGATAAACGAAATCCGGATAATTGGAAAGAAAGGATGACTGATGCTTTTATCAGGATAAATAAAGCTGAAAACAGCGGGAGAAAGAGATTAATTGGTATTTCATACGGAGTTGGAAAATATGTAACTGATTTAGGTGATGTGTATAAGAGCTATCAAACAGCTAAAGAGACACTTCTTCTTCAGGATTCCCTTGCTGAAGAAAACAAAAGCTATTTTTATCAGGATCTTCATATGCACAGGATTTTATCTTTAGTTAAACAGCATAGCAACCTGGAGGAAACAGTAAATGAATATCTTGAGCCAGTGCTGAATTATGACAGACGGAATAACGGTGAATTACTTAGGACATTGAAAACCTATCTCGCCTGCAGCGGGTCTAAACAGGAAACTTCAAGCAGGCTTTTTATTGTCAGGCAAACCTTATATCATCGGCTAGAAAAACTCGAAAAGCTTCTCGGCCAAAATTTCATGAAGTCCGAGAAACGGCTTGAGCTTGAATTCATGGTGCTTGCACACGAATATTTGACAAGCTCAAAAAAAAACCTGAAGCTCAAGGCAGAAATCTAAGACTTAGCTGGCAGGGGAGAAAATAAAGTCTTAGATTCATAATTTAAATACCAAAAATGTAAAACGATACTTGCCTTTGAGTATCGTTTTTTTGTTGAAGAATTTCAATAGCGATTTTCTTGCACAGTGCAACAAACTGTAGGAATTTCGATTATATTCTTTTACATAGTGTCTAATGAAGCTAATCCATGCGGCTACTATAATAAAGTCAATATATATGACATTATTCCGGAGGGGATTAACATGACAGTTACAAAGCCGGCAGTTGAGATTTTAAAGAATTTTGTAGGCGGAAAGTGGGTGGATTCTTCCAGCGAAAAACATGAGGATGTGCCTAACCCTGCAACAGGGGAGCTATTGGCGAGGGTGCCTCTTTCCTCGCAGGAAGATTTAAATTCTGCTGTTGCAGCGGCAAAGGAAGCATTCAAAACCTGGCGTAAAGTTGCGGTTCCGCAAAGAGCAAGGATTTTGTTCAAATATCATCAGCTTCTCACCGAGAATTGGGAAAGCCTTGCAAAATTAGTAACTCAGGAGAATGGAAAGAGCTATGAAGAAGCTTACGGGGAAGTGCTCCGGGGAATTGAATGCATTGAATTTGCCTCAGGAGTACCAAGCTTGATGCAAGGGTATCAGCTGCCTGATATTGCAACAGGCATAGAATCTGGCATGTACCGCTACCCTATTGGGGTCATCGGCGGAATAACACCATTCAACTTTCCTATGATGGTGCCTTGCTGGATGTTCCCGCTTGCGATCGCATGCGGAAATACATTTGTCCTAAAACCTTCTGAAAGAACGCCTCTTTTGGCAAACAAACTGGCTGAGCTTCTTAAGGAGGCAGGTTTGCCTGATGGTGTTCTAAATGTAGTCCATGGTGCACATGATGTAGTGAATGGTTTATTATGCCATGAAGATATTAAAGCCATTTCTTTTGTCGGCTCACAGCCGGTAGCTGAGTATATTTATAAAACAGCTGCCGCAAATGGCAAGCGCGTACAAGCGCTTGCGGGTGCTAAAAATCATTCAATCGTGCTTCCGGACGCTGACATGGATAATGCTGTGAGGAATATAACAATGGCTGCTTTTGGTTCTGCCGGTGAGCGGTGCATGGCTGCTTCTGTTGTAGTTGCCGTGGGAAATACAGCGGACGAACTGGTTAGCCGCCTTAAGCAGGCTGCAGATGGGATCATTATGGGGAACGGCATTGACAAGGATGTCTTTCTTGGACCTGTAATCCGTGAAGCCCATAAAGAAAGAACACTTCAATATATACAGCATGGCGAGCTACAAGGAGCAAGGCTTGTTAGAGACGGAAGAAAGGACGATGGTCCGGAAGGCGGCTACTTTATTGGACCGACAATCTTTGACGAAGTGAATACGGATATGAAAATTTGGAAGGATGAAATTTTTGCTCCCGTTCTTTCAGTTGTACGGGTAAATACACTCGATGAAGCAATTGAATTGACAAATAAATCGGAATTTGCAAATGGTGCATGCATCTATACGGATAGTGCGAAAGCCGTACGTCTGTTCAGGGATGAAATTGATGCAGGCATGCTCGGTGTAAATCTCGGGGTTCCAGCACCGATGGCATTTTTCCCTTTTTCGGGCTACAAAAAATCATTTTATGGAGATCTGCATGCAAATGGAAAAGATGGTGTGGAATTTTACACTAGAAAAAAAATGCTGACAGCAAGGTATTAACGAAATTCTACAAAGAATGGAGCTGATAGAATGCAAAATACCGGGAAAACTCAATCACTTCAGGAACTGGATGAAAAATATTTATGGCATTCCATGAAGGGGGCGGCACCTGGACAGTCACACATGATAATCAAAGAAGGCAGCGGTGCATGGATCACAGATAGTGAAGGCAGGCGTTACCTCGATGGTATGTCAGGTTTATGGTGTGTAAATGTTGGTTATGGAAGGCATGAACTTGCAGATGCAGCTTATCAGCAGCTTAAGGAGCTCGCTTATTTTCCTTTAACGCAAAGCCATGCACCTGCCATTAAGCTTGCAGAAAAGTTAAATGAATGGCTGGGAGAAGACTACGTAATTTTCTTTTCCAACAGCGGGTCGGAAGCGAACGAGGCAGCTTTTAAGATAACACGCCAGTATCACCAGCAAACAGGAGGGCATAACCGATATAAATTCATTTCCAGGTACAGGTCATATCATGGAAATACAATGGGTGCTTTAGCTGCGACTGGCCAGGCACAGAGGAAGTATAAATACGAACCGCTTGGCCAGGGATTCCTGCATGTTGCTCCTCCTGATCTTTATAGAAATCCCACTGATGCTGCAACCCTCGCTTCTGCAGAAGAAATTGACCGTGTGATGACATGGGAGGTAAGCGAGACAATCGCTGGAGTCATTATGGAACCTATCATTACCGGAGGAGGGATCCTGATGCCTCCAGATGGTTATATGGCAAGAGTGAAGGAAATTTGCGAAAAACATGGTGCCTTGCTGATTTGTGATGAGGTAATATGCGGCTTCGGCAGGACAGGCAAACCATTTGGATTTATGAATTACGGTGTTTCACCTGATATTATTACGATGGCAAAGGGCATTACAAGCGCATATTTGCCTTTATCGGCTACAGCAGTAAAAAGAGAAATATATGAAGCTTACTCAGGTAACGAGGCATATGATCGTTTCAGGCATGTAAATACGTTTGGCGGGAATCCGGCTTCATGTGCAGTAGCGTTAAAAAATCTGGAAATCTATGAAAGTGAAAATTTAATCGGACGTTCAAAGGAACTGGGAGAAAAACTTCTATTGGATTTACAGACTTTAAGAAAACACCCGCATGTTGGAGACATCCGGGGTAAAGGACTTCTTATTGGGATTGAACTAGTAGAGAACAAGGAAACTAAAGAACCTCTGCAGCTTGAAAAGGTGACACGGATTATTGACAGGTGCAGGGAGAAGGGACTGATTATCGGAAAGAACGGAGATACAGTGGCAGGCTTTAATAATATCCTGCAGCTGGCACCTCCACTTTGTATCACAGAAAATGATTTGTCCTTCATTGTAAAAACTCTAAAAGAGAGCTTATTTGAATAATAAATAAAAAGATCGACAAACAGCTAAAATCCATCTTAGCAGGATTTTAGCTGTTTTATTAATCTATACTGCTGCTGGAATTCTTCAATTTTGATTGAAATATCTGGATGTTAATTTACTCTATAGCTTCAGATCTTCGCGGCAGCCATTCTCTTAAATAACCTGGAAGCTTGCCCCCTCTGGTAAAAGATGAATGCCCGCTCTTAAGGAGCAGATATTTTTTATCATGTGTTGTCAATTTCTCCATCACTGGAAGTATCATATCATCTGGAACCAAGCGATCATTTTCATTGGCTATCACGAGAATATTTGCAGATATATTTTCTAATTCTGCTTGCTGCCCAGAAATCAAAAGACCGCCTTCAATCAGTTTATTTTTCTTTACCAGTTCATTTAAAATCTGTTTGACCGCTGCACCTGTCATCGGCACATACGAAGTGGCCCAATGATTGAATCTTCGCCATTGCTCAGTGTATTCTTTAACATCCGCTTTTTCCAGCAATGAGAAATAATGGGCAAAGTAAATGGGGGAGGTAATTATTCGCATGCCTGCTTGTATTGAATTTGCAGGCAAGATCTTGAAAACGTCAACTATATCCTCAAATCCCGCTGAATCTTCAAGCAGAGCTTCCATCCATTGATCAAAGATTTGTACCTTCCCAAAATTAATCGGGGCTGCAGACAAAATAAGGTTTTTTATAGGCTCTTCCGCTACTGATGCATATATGGCTGCCAGCGTGCCTCCGAGACAAAACCCCATTACTGTTATTTCTTTAGCATTTGAATGCTTTAATGCCCGCCGCACTCCTTTGGCGATATAATCTGTTATATATTGGTCCAGGCCGAGATCGCTGTCTTCATACCCTGGAATGCCAAAATCCATTAAATAGACTTCAAACCCCTGGTTTACAAATGCTTCAATTAAACTATATCCAGGAGCTAAGTCCAATAATATAGGTTCATTGACAAGAGAATATATTAAAAAAATGGGCACTTTATATTTTTTTTCTTTGGGCATGTAATACCAAAGGGTTGCTTTATTTTTCTTCCAGATTGCCATCCGGGTTGTCAGTCCCATATCCGGCAACGGCTCTTTCCAAAGTTCAAGAAAATGTTTCAATTTACTCTCATATGGTTTTTTAATATTATCCATGAATATTCTTCTTTTTACTTTTTTTCATACGAGCGGGATCATAAACTCCCTCAATTTTTCTATTTTTAATTTTGGCTGCTAATCGTTCAATTAAAACAGCTTGTAAGCGTGATACTGCCTGAGGTTCTTTTTGCGGGGCTCCAGATTTTTCATTTAGCCCTGAAAGAGCATTTTCTAATAATCCACTGGCAGGAAAAACCGCTTTTTGGGAATTAATTTCTTTAATTTGCTGGGATAGCTCAGTAAGAGTTTCTTCTATTTTTTCCACTTTTTCTTCTATTTGTATGGCCAGTTTGGCAACAGCTGCTACATCATTTTTAGTCGGAAAATTATAAATGACAGATAGCTGTTCTATATTGTTTTGCAGCTTCTTCAGAACTGGCATTATTTCTTTACCTTTCTGATTAGCAAAAACCATAAATTCCTTTTTATTTAAGAATTCTTGAATGAAAGTATTAAGTTCCTCTTCTGTTTTGACTCCCCACTCCTTAAGTTTCTTATAAAAATCCTGTGAATCATTCATTATATTTCTCCTTTCTGACATTTAAAAACATACTAAGCAAGCAGTTTTAGAACCCTTAAATTCTTTATTATTATAGATATGCATGTACATAGGTGTGCTTAAAATCGAGAAGAACCAGCGCCTTTTTTCCTGATATTATAGTTGATACAAACCTTCTGGACAAAACAGTGAAAAAATGGGTAATTCCGGGTTTCCTAAACGTTTTAATGAAAACAAAAATAACCCCCGCATGGGAGAGGCCACTGAAAAAGTCCA